>VEQC01000189.1 GCA_018883455.1 Limnohabitans sp.
GCGCTGCACCGTTCGAGGGCACCCAAGGCACGGCCGCGCCGTCGATCTTGAGGTCGCTCAGCATGCCTGCGAGCGCGAGGTGCCAAATACCGCCTTGGCCCGTGCCCGATGCCTTGAACTTGCCGGGGTTGGCGCGAACGGCTTTGATCAGGTCGTCGAGGTTTTTGTAGGGGGCATCGGCGCGCACGGTGACACCGGCGGGGTCGATGTTCATGAGCGAGAGGGGCGTGAAATCACGGTAGGTCATGGGCGTGAGGCCTGCCCAGTGCATCATGGTGATTTCCACGGTGATCATGCCCAGGGTGTAGCCATCGGGCGCGGCGGTGGAGATGGCCGAGTGGCCCACCACGCCGTTGCCACCGGTGCGGTTGACCACGTTGACGGGCTGGCCGAGTTCTTTCTCAAGCAAGGTGCCCACAATGCGCGCTGTGGCGTCGGTGCCGCCGCCTGCGCCCCAAGGTACCACCAGCGTGATGGGACGGTTGGGGTAGTTCGATTGCGCCCAGGCCCCCGCGGTGAGGGTGCATCCGACTGCGAGTGCAGTGAGGGCCTTGAGCAATTGACGGCGTGCCATAGGGTGTCTCCTTACGTGATTGAATTCTGAACACGGCAAAACATAGCATTCACCCCCCGCTTTGTGGGCAGGAAAAACCCTGTAACTTGCGGCTTACACTGCGTGTCATGACCGAATGGGACGTGGTGATCGTGGGGGCGGGAGCGGCTGGGCTGTTCTGCGCCGGGGTGGCTGGGCAGCGCGGCCTGCGCGTGCTCTTGCTCGACCACAGCCCCAAGGTGGCGGAAAAAATTCGCATCTCCGGTGGCGGGCGTTGTAATTTCACCAACCGCTTGCTCGACCCGGCCGCGCCGCAAACCCATTTCCTGGGTCAAAACCCGCACTTTTGTCGCTCGGCGCTCTCGCGCTACACGCCGCAAGACTTTGTGGCGCTGGTGCAAGCGCACGGCGTGGCATTCCATGAAAAGCACAAAGGGCAGTTGTTTTGCGACACCTCGAGCGAGGCCATCATTCAAATGTTGCTGGCCGAGTGCGGTGCGGGCGGGGTGACGCGCTGGCAGCCCTGCGCGGTGGACACGGTGGTGCAGGAGGCTGGTGTGTACGTGCTGCAAACCACTCAGGGGAGCGTGCGCACCCCACAGCTGGTGGTGGCCACAGGGGGCTTGCCCATTCCTCAAATTGGCGCGAGCGACTGGGGCTTGCGCCTGGCCGAGCAGTTTGGCCTGCGGGTGGTCACGCCCCGCCCCGGGCTGGTGCCGCTCACCTTCTCGGGGAGCGACTGGGCGCCCTACGCCGAATTGGCGGGCCTCGCGCTGCCCGTGCGCGTGACCACGGGTGAGAAAAAGCAGCGCATGGCGTTTGACGAGGATCTACTCTTCACCCACCGCGGTCTCTCGGGCCCGGCGGTGTTGCAGATTTCAAGCTACTGGCAGCCCGGCACGAGCATTGGCATTGACTTGCTGCCCCAAGTGGATTTGCGCGCCGCCTTGGCGGACGCCAAACGCCATTCGCGCAAGCGCCTCGACAACGCCTTGGCCGCCTGGGTGCCCGCCCGCTTGGCCGAGGCCTGGACGCGCCAAGACCCGTTGTGGCAGCGCGCCTTGCCGGAAGTGCCTGACAAGGCGCTCGATCGCTTGGCCGAGGCGCTGGCGAACTGGCGCCTCACGCCCTCGGGCAGCGAGGGCTACCGCAAGGCGGAGGTGATGGTGGGCGGGGTGGATACGCGGGATTTGTCGCAACAAACCCTCGAATCTAAGCAAAAGGGGTTATTTTTCATTGGGGAAGTGGTGGATGTGACGGGCTGGCTCGGGGGGTACAACTTCCAATGGGCCTGGGCCAGTGGCCATGCGTGTGCGCAGGCCCTTGTCGCAAGGGGGTGAAAATCCGTTACAATCCAAGGCTTTGCTAGCAAACCCCTGGACATACCGAATGACGACCATCCGAGTGAAAGAAAACGAGCCGTTTGACGTGGCCCTGCGCCGCTTCAAGCGCACCATTGAAAAGCTCGGCCTCCTCACCGAACTGCGCGCGCGCGAGTTCTACGAGAAGCCGACCACTGAGCGCAAGCGCAAGAAAGCCGCTGCCGTCAAGCGCCATTACAAGCGCGTGCGCAGCATGCAATTGCCCAAGAAGCTCTACTGAGTCTGGCAGGCGAGCCTTTGGCTCGCGGCCCCCGCGCTCGCGAAGGGACGCCTTTGCGAGCTTTTTTTTGCCCCACTCCCCCCTAAACCTGTGAGGAACACCCCATGAGCGCCCTCAAAGAACGCATCAGCGAAGACATGAAAGCCGCCATGCGCGCCAAAGACAGCGCGCGCCTGGGCACGATTCGCCTCTTGCAAGCCGCGATGAAGCAAAAAGAGGTGGACGAGCGCGTGGTGCTGGACGATGCGGCCATCGTCTCGATCATCGACAAGCTCATCAAGCAACGCAAAGACTCGATTGCCGCCTACGAGAGCGCGAACCGTCAAGACTTGGCGGATATCGAGAAGGCCGAGATGGCGGTGCTCACGGTGTACTTGCCCGAGCGTTTGTCGCCCGAGGCGATCACGGCCGAAGTCAAGGCCATCGTGGCCGAAGTGGGCGCGAGCGGGCCGGGCGACATGGGCAAGGTGATGGGCGTGGTCAAAACCCGTCTGGCGGGCAAAGCCGATATGGGGCTGGTCTCCGCAGCGGTGAAGGCAGCGCTGGCGGGTTAAACGCGCCCCCCTCCTCCCCCCTGCCCTGGCCTTGGCCGGGGCTTTTTTTGGGGGCGGGCGCCCGCAGGCTTGGCCGAGGGGGGCCAAGAGGGGCCAGCCCCCTCCTGTCGGGTGCGGCTTAGCTGCCGGCGACCTTCATGCGTCCGATGAGCACCGAGCCCACGGTTTTGCCGCCCAGAGTGTAGGCGTCGGCACCGATGGCTTGGAGGTCTTGGAACATGTCCTTGAGGTTGCCCGCGATGGTGATTTCGTGCACGGGGAAGGCGATTTGCCCGTTCTCCACCCAAAAGCCACTCGCGCCGCGCGAGTAGTCGCCGGTGACGTAGTTCACGCCTTGGCCCATGAGCTCGATCACAAAGAGGCCGGTGCCGAGTTTGCGCAGCATGGCGTCGAGATCGTCGCCGCTGGCGGTCAGGCGCGAGGTGAGGCTCAAGTTGTGCGAACCGCCCGCGTTGCCGGTGGTTTGCATGCCGAGCTTGCGCGCGGTGTAGGTGGAGAGGAAGTAGCCTTGCACGCGCCCGGCCTCGACCACGCGCCGCGCTTGCGTGCGCACGCCTTCGTCGTCAAAGGGCGAGCTGCCCTTGCCGCGACGCACATGGGGGTCTTCCAAAATATCGATGTGGCTGGGAAAGACGGTCTTGCCCAGCGAGTCGAGCAAGAAGCTGCTCTTGCGATAGAGCGCGCCGCCGCTCACGGCCTGCACAAAGGAGCCTAGGAGACCTGCGGCTACCGGCGCTTCAAAGAGCACCGGGCATTCGGTGGTGGGAATCTTGCGCGAGCCCAAGCGGCTGAGGGCGCGCTCGGCGGCGTAGCGCCCGACCGCTTCCGGGGCGGCGAGTTCGTCGGCCGCGCGCATGGAGGTGTACCAGGCGTCGCGCTGCATGTCGTCGCCTCGCCCGGCAATGGGCGAGACCGAGAGGCTGTGGCGCGAGCTGGCGTAGCCGCCCCGAAAGCCGTGGGTGTGCGCGCTAAAGAAATGGCTGTGCTGGGCGGAGACGGCCGCGCCCTCGCTGTTGGTGATGCGGCGGTCGGTTTGCAGGGCTGCGGCCTCGCAGCGCAGGGCAAGCTCGGTGGCGACTTCGCTCGTGAGGTTCCAGGGGTGGAAGAGATCGAGGTCGGGGTAGGTGGTGGCGATGTGCTCGGGCTCGGGCAGGCCCGCCACGGGATCTTCTGCGGTGAAGCGCGCGATGTCATAAGCGGCCTGCACGGTGCGTTCGATGGCCGCGGGCGAGAAATCGGAGGTGCTGGCGTTGCCCCGGCGGTGGCCGAGGTAGACCGTCACCCCAAGGGATTTGTCGCGGTTGCGCTCGACGTTTTCGAGCTCGCCTTTGCGCACCGAGACGCTCAGGCCGTAGCCTTCAGAGGCCTCGGCGCCCGCATCGGTGGCACCGAGCTTGCGGGCGTGGGCGAGGGCGTGGTCCACCGCGGCCTCAAATTGGGCGCGGCTATGGCTAAAGCCATGTTGGGGTGTTTGGGATTCAAAGAGGGGCATAGCGACGACTATGATACCCACCTAGCAATACCCCCCATACGATGTCACGCAAACCCAAAAAAGGCTACTTCGTGCGCGGTCAATTTGTTGCCGAAGGCAGCGAAATGGACCAGGCGCTCAAACGCGAGCTCAAAGGCACCGAAGGCGCGAGCAAAACCGACCTCAAGCGCGAGAGCGACGCCTTGCAGCAACTCGGACAAGACCTGTTGGGCTTGCGCGCCGATTTGGTGGCGCGCCTGCAAACCCAGGGGCATTGGCCGGACCGCTTGGCCGAAGCCCTGGCAGAGGCCAAACGCATCACCAACTTCGAAGGCAAGCGTCGCCAGATGCAGTACGTGGGCAAGCTCATGCGCAAGCTCGAAGGAGCGAGCCTTGAAGCCATGCGCGAAGCCCTGCAAGAACAGCAATCGGGCCACAGCCGCCACACCGCCGCGCTGCACCTGGCCGAGGCCTGGCGCGATCGCCTGATTGCCGAGGACCCGGCGTTTGACGAATGGCTGGCCGCGCACCCGGAGACCGACCGCCAACAGCTGCGCGCCCTCATTCGCCAAGCGCGCAAAGATGGCACCGCGCCCGATGCACGCGCGGTCTCGCAAGGCCAGTTCCCTCGCCAAGGACGGTCGTACCGCGAGATTTTTCAACTGGTGAAAGCGGCGCTGCAAGCCGATGCCGCGCCCGCC
>VEQC01000190.1 GCA_018883455.1 Limnohabitans sp.
GTGGGGTGGTGCACCCCACCAAGGCCAAGCTGCCCAACAGCAAGGCCCAAGCAAGAGAGGCGCGTGAGGCGAGCATGACTCAAAGTCCGGGGCTCAAGCGACGAATGGTGTCCCGCAAGGTGTCGTGGTCGGGCCCGAGCTGGAGGCCTTGGCGCCAAATCTGGCGAGCTTCCTCGGCCCGCTTGAGCTGCCAGAGCACCTCGCCCAAATGCGCCGCGATCTCGGGGTCCGGGCGCGCGGCGAAGGCCTTTTGCAGCAAATTCAAGGCTTCGCCCAAGTTGCCCAAGCGGAACTCCACCCACCCCAGGCTGTCTTGGATGAAGGGATCATCCGGGGCGAGCTCCACCGCTTTGGTAATGAGTTGGCGTGCTTCGCTCAGGCGAATATTGCGCTCGGCAAACGAGAACCCGAGCGCGTTATAGGCGTGGTGGTAGCTCGGGTCGTCGCGCAAAATCTCGCGCAGGAGCGCTTCCATCTCGTCATAGCGCTTGAGTCGCTCGGCCAGCATGGCTTGCTCGTAGCGCAGGTCGTTGTCTTTGTTGTCGATCTGCGCCAACAAATCGTAGGCCACCTGCCATTGCTTGTGGTCACGCAAGAGCTGAATTTCGGCCAGCAAGCGAGCGCGTTGCTCGGTGCGGTTGCCAGGCGGGAGTCGCCCGAGCAAGACGCGCGCTTCATCGAGCTTGCCCTGCTTGGCCAGCAATTCGGCGCGCCGCGTCTGGGCCTGGGTCAGGCCTCGCGCCACGGCGGGGCTGGGGTTGGTTTGTTTGAGGGCCAGGGTCACGTATTGGCTCAGCGCCTTCTCCGCTTCGGCAGGGCGGTTGAACTCAAAGTGCAAGGACCCCAGAATGAGCCAGGGCTCCAAGGCTTCGGGGGTGCGCTGCGTCATGCGCTCGAGTTGGCGCTGCGCCTCCGCGTAGCGTTTTTGCTCCACCAAGAAGCGCACATAGGCCAGGTTCAAGTCGGGGTCGTCCGTGCGCGGGAGGACTTGCAGCACCAAGGCCTCAGCCCCCGGGTACTGGCGGTTGAGCAGTTCGACACCCAGCAGACCGCAGGGGATGCAATCGGCATCGGCACGCAGGCCTTGCTGCGCCGCTTGAAACGTCGCATCCACATCCTCGGCGGCGAGGCGCATGCGCCCAATCGTGGCCCAGGCTGCGCCTGCCAGGGGTTTTTGTTGGGTGTAGGGCTGCAGAACCTGGGCGACCAAATCGGCCGCCCCGCGTTTGTCGGTGGCGCGGGCGTAGAGCCGTGGAATGGCCGCCATGACCGAGGTCTTCTCCACATCCGGGGCGAGTTGCAACTCGCGCTGCAAAGGCTCCAAGGTTTCGGGCATGCGGTTGATGGCCAAAAGAATTTGCAGCTGCTGCAAATTGGCCTTGCGGTCTTGCGGCAGTGCCTGGCTCCAAGCCCGCGTGGCGGACAAGGCACCATCGCCCGAGCCCGAGCGTAGCGCAATGTCCACGCTGCGCTGGAAGAGCCGGGCGTCGCTGGTCTTGCGCGCGGCATCCAGAATGTAGGAGTAGCCCGCGCCAGGGTCACCATTGCGCACCAGCAATTCGCCCAGCAGCACCTGATAGAGCATCTCGCCGGCATCGGGCGCCTCTGGGGCCGCTGGCGCTTTTTTGCCTGCGGGGCTCGGCGCCTGGGCCCAAGCCGCGCCGACGCCTCCCACAAGGCAAGACAGCAACAACAAGGTCGGGGCAAAAAGGCCAGGCCGCAAAGCCCCGCCCGTGGTTCGGCGTTTCATGCCTGCATCATAATCCCTGCACCGTTTTCCCTGTGGGCGTCAGGCCCAGCGTGTCCATGCCCGAATTGCCCGAGGTCGAAGTCACCCGCCGCAGCGTTGTCGATCGCATCACTGGTGCGCGCATCGAGGCCCTGCGCCTGGGCAAACCCCTGCGCTGGCCCCTGGGGCTGCAAGCGCAGGCCTTGCAAGGCCGTACCGTGCGCGACGTGCGCCGCCGGGGCAAGTATTTGCTCATGGACCTCGACCAAGGCCTGCTGATGTGGCATTTGGGCATGTCGGGCTCGCTGGCCTTCGCCCCCCCTGGGCAAGCCCCCGGCCCGCACGACCATGCCGATCTGGTCACCAACCAAGGTACGCTGCGCCTGCACGACCCGCGCCGTTTTGGGGCGGTGATTCACGTCCACTCCGAAACTGACCCCCGCGCGCGCAAGCTGCTCGATGGGCTGGGTGTCGAGCCCCTCTCCCCATTTTTCACGCCCGAGGGCCTGCACGCGGGGCTGCAACTGCGCCGCAGCCCCATCAAATCCGTCTTGCTCGCCGGCGACCTGGTGGTAGGGGTGGGCAATATCTACGCTTCAGAATCACTCTTTCTGGCGGGCATTCGCCCGACGCTGGCCGCCCAGCGCATCAGCCGCCCGCGGGCCGCACGCTTGCATGCGGCCATACGCACCGTCTTGCAACAAGCGCTGGATTCGGGTGGCAGCACCTTGCGCGATTACCGCAACGGTTTGGGCCAAACCGGGCATTTCCAGTTACAGGTCAAGGTCTATGGCCGCGATGGCGAGCCCTGCGATGTTTGCGCCACCCCCATCCGCCGCATCGTTCAGGGCCAGCGAGCCACCTACTACTGCCCCACATGCCAAAAGGCCTGAACTCGTTTGCCGCGCGCGTGGTGGCCTGGCAGCGCCAAGCCGGCCGGCACGACTTGCCCTGGCAGCGCGATCGCGACCCCTATCGCGTTTGGCTCTCCGAGATCATGCTCCAGCAAACCCAGGTGAGCACCGTGGTGGGCTACTTCGAGCGCTTCGTGGCCCAACTCCCTACCGTGCAGCATTTGGCCAACGCCAGCGAAGACGAAGTGTTAGGCCTCTGGAGCGGCCTTGGCTATTACGCCCGTGCACGCAACCTGCACCGCGCCGCGCAACAAATCGTGCAACAGCATGGCGGCGAGTTTCCCCGCACCGCGCAAGAATGCCTCACCCTGCCCGGGGTGGGCCGCTCGACGGCAGCGGCCATCACCTCCGTGTGTTTTGGCGAACGCGAGAGCATTCTCGATGGCAACGTCAAACGCTTGCTCAGCCGCTACCTCGGGTTTGCGGGGGACCTGGCCCAAGCCCGCGAAGTCGATGCCCTTTGGGCGCAAGCCCAGACCCTGTTGCCCAAGCACTCGCAGGACATGCCCACCTACACCCAAGCCCTCATGGACTTAGGGGCCCTGTGTTGCAAACCGCGCCAAACCGATTGCGCGCGTTGCCCCGTACGCGCCGATTGCCGCGGCCATGCTGAGGGCGACCCGCTGCGCTATCCCATCAAAACCAAGCGTTTGCTGCGACGCGCGGAAACCTGGTGGGTCTTGCTCGCCTATGACCGCCAACAGCGCGTGGCCTTGCTGCGCCGCCCCCCGCGTGGGGTGTGGGGTGGGCTCTATGCGCCCCCCATGTGGCGTGAGGAAGCCCCGCTGCAGGCCTTGTTGCATCCGGACATGTGCCCCTTGGTGGATTCAGTGCGCAAGCATGTGCTCACCCACAAGGACTTGTACCTGCACCCGATTTGGGTGCCCTGGACACGCGCACAAGCGCCGGAGGGCCAGTGGGTGTCACCCGAGACCTGGCCCACGCTCGGCTTGCCCGCGCCCGTGCGCGAGTGGCTTATTGCGGGGCCGCCAGCTCGCGGTGGCGCCGCAGGGTGACCCAATCGGGGGCAAAGCGCTGGCTCAGGCGCTCGACCAAATACACCGAGCGGTGTTGGCCGCCCGTGCAACCAATCGCCACCGTCACATAGCTGCGGTGGTCGGCCGCCAGGGCGGGAAGCCATTCCCGCACGAATTGCTCGATATGCGTGGCCATTTGGTCAACCGCCGCGTGGCTCCCCAGCCATTGGGCCACCGGGGCGTCACAGCCTGTGAGCGGGCGCAAGCTCGGCTCATAGTGGGGGTTGGGCAGCATGCGCACGTCAAAGACGAAGTCGGCGTGCAGCGGCAGGCCGCGCTTGAAGGCAAAGGACTCGAACATCAGCGTCATCTGCGCCGTCGGGGCCGAGATCAAGTTCTTGAGATAACTCTGGAGCTGGCTTGAGCGCAGCTGACTCGTGTCAATGATGTGCGAGCTCTCGCGCAAATCCGCCAGCAGCTGGCGCTCGAGCTCGATGGCTTCCATCAAATCGCGCTGCGACTGCTCCCCGAGCGGCGAGACTTCCTGCTGCGAGAGCGGGTGGCGGCGACGCGTTTCAGAAAACCGCTTGACCAGCACCTCCGTGCTCGCGTCCAGAAACAAGAGGCGCAAATCCACATCGCGCGCTTGTTGCAAATGCGTGAGTTGGGCCGGCACCATGGGCAAAGAACCCGCGCTGCGCACGTCCATGGCGATGGCCACTTTTTGCATGCGCTGCTGCTGCTCCAATTGCACAAAGGGCAGGAGCAACTCGGGCGGGAGGTTGTCCACGCAGTAAAAACCAGCATCCTCCAGCGCGTGCAGGGCAATGGATTTGCCCGACCCCGACATGCCACTGATGAGCACCAACTCGGTGTTCATGCCCGTTCTTTCCGGGCGCGCTTGGCCTCTGGGGGGGGCGTGAGCATCTCGCGCGCATGGGCCAGAGAAGTCTCGGTGCGTTTCTCGCCACCGAGCATGCGGGCGATCTCCGTCACCCGCGCCTCGCCCTCCACCGGCGTGACCTCACTGAGCGTTTGCGTGCCGCTGCGCTGCTTGCGCACCACGAGGTGGTGGTCGGCGCAAGCCGCCACTTGGGGCAAGTGCGTGACCGCCAACACTTGGCGATCCCGACCGAGCTGCTGCATCAAGCGGCCCACGGTTTCCGCCACTGCGCCACCCACCCCGGCATCCACTTC
>VEQC01000191.1 GCA_018883455.1 Limnohabitans sp.
CTGTGGTGATTTGTGAAGTTCAGGCCGCCCTCAAGCCGTTGCTCTCGATGCACGAAGGGGTGGACGAGTGGGTGAGCGCGGGTGAACCCAGGCCGCCGTTTGATTGGCATTGCCCGTTGTTGTCGCTGCCACTGGCGCTGGCGGCGCAAAAGCCCGGTATACCCAGCCCAGAAGGCTACCTGCTTTCATCGCCGGCCAAGGTAAGTCACTGGCAGGCCCGTTTGGGCGTGAAGAAGCGTCCCCGCGTGGGGGTGGTCTGGCGGGGCAACCCCGGGCATAAAAATGATTTTCTTCGCAGCATCGATGGATCGACCTTGATCTCGCATTTGCCGCCAGGTTTCGATTACGTGTGTCTGCAAAAGGACATTCGACCCGAAGAGCAAGCCGCACTGGCAGCATCCTCCATGCGTGTCGTGACGGATGAGCTCCACGACATGAGCGATACCGCAGCGTTATGCGCCTGCATGGATGTGGTGGTCAGTGTGTGCTCGAGCGTCGCGCACCTTGCCGGGGCTTTAGGGCGCCCCACTTGGATCATGCTGCCCCATGTGGCCGATTGGCGCTGGTTGCGCGAGCGAGACGACAGCCCCTGGTACGCCAGCGTGCGCCTGTTTCGCCAAGACGAGAGTTGCGCTTGGTCCCCCGTGCTCAAACGAGTGGAAGAGGCGCTGGTGGAGTGGCGTGAGTGCCAGAGTGAAAACTTGGCCACACTCTGAGGTGAGCGCTTTGCAGAGGCTTGAGCACTCCGGGTCAAGCGGGGGCCGTCTTCCAGCAAACGGGCTCCAAATGCACCACCTCAGAGCCGCCGGAGAACGTCACCGCCCCTTCTTGCACGGTGGCTTGTAGTTGCATACTGCGTTCGGCCAGACGGGCGAGGGCTTGGCTGGATTCGCTGGGGACTTGCCAGACTTGCAGCTTGTCGAGGCGGGCGACCTTGTCGGCCAGGCCACGCCACCACACTTCAGCCGCATGGTGAAAAGCGTAGACGATCACGGCATCGGCTTTTTGACAGGCTTTTTGCAGGGGTTTCTCTTCGGGCTGGCCCACTTCGATCCAGAGCCGAGTCGCGCCGGTGAAGTCCTTGAGCCAGAGGTCGGGGTCGTTGGGGTCGGAGAGCCCAGCGCCAAAAGCGAGCGTGGCGTCGCCCTGGCACAAGGTTTGGAGCTGATGGGCGTTCAAAGCCAAGGCAAGCAGGCGAACCATCATGCGTTCGTCCGTCTCGCTGGGGTGTCGGGCTAGGGTGAGGGTGTGATCGGCGTAGTAGCCGTGGTCGATGTCGGCCAGGCTGAGCTGGGCTTTGTAGATGGTGGATTTGAGGGCCATGGGGGTCTTTGGTGTGTGGGCCTATTGTCGTGGCAGATGAGGGGAGGGGGGCGAGGCTGACTTTTCCCCCGCACGGCAGGGTTTGGGTGGCGCTGTTACGATGCCACGAATGACTGCATTGCACTGGCGTTTCGATACCACTTTCGCGAGCCTGCCTGAGGCTTTTTATGCCCATGTCTCGCCCCGTGCCCTGCCATCGCCTGAGTTGGTGATGTTCAATGAGGCTTTGGCGATCGAGTTGGGCCTGGCCAATGCCCAAGTGGCCCCCGAGGCCTTGGCCAAGGCCTGCGTCGGCCTGGACTTGCCGGCCCACACCGTCACTTTGGCGCAGGCCTATGCGGGCCATCAGTTTGGCCACTTTGCCATGCTCGGCGATGGTCGGGCGCTCTTGCTGGGCGAACACCTCACGCCCGCCGGACGGCGCGTGGACATTCACCTCAAGGGCTCGGGCCCCACACCGTTTGCCCGGCGTGGCGATGGTTTGGCGGCCCTGGGGCCCATGTTGCGTGAGTACGTGATCAGTGAGGCCATGCATGCCTTGGGTGTGCCCACTTCGCGCAGCCTCTCGGTGGTGCGAACGGGTGAGCGGGTCTGGCGTGAGCGCGCCAACGAAGGCGCCATCCTCACCCGCGTGGCCGCAAGCCATTTGCGCGTGGGCATGATGGAGTATGCCGCCGCGCGCGATGAGGGGCAGCACCTCCTGCGACTGGTGGATTACGCCATCGGACGTCACTACCCGGACTGTGCCCATGCCAAGCGTCCGGCCCTGGCTTTGCTCGAAGCGGTCGTGGCGGCGCAGGCCGAGTTGATCGCGCAATGGATGAGTGTGGGGTTTATCCATGGGGTGATGAACACCGACAACATGGCCTTGAGTGGCGAGACCATCGACTACGGACCCTGCGCCTTCATGGATGTTTACGACCCCGCCACGGTGTTTAGCTCGATCGACACCCAGGGCCGTTACGCCTACGGCAATCAACCCGCCATTGCCCAGTGGAACTTGGCCCGTCTGGCCGAAGCCTTGCTCCCCGCCATCGACCCCGATGAGGACGAGGCCTTGACGCTCGCGCGCGCGGCCTTGGAGGGCTTTGGGCAGCGCTATCGCGAGGCGTACCTGCGCCGCATGCGGGCCAAGCTGGGCTTGACCACGCCCGATGGCGAGGATGTGGCGTTGATCGAAGATCTGCTGGCTTGGATGCAAACCCACCAAGCCGATTACACCCAGACCTTGCGACAACTGGCGCGGGGCGGCCTACCCGAGGCCCAGCGCCAGGCGGACGCAGCGCTCGCGCAGTGGCATGACCGCTGGCAAGCGCGCCTTGCGGCCCAGGGCGAAAACCTGGAAGCCACCCTGACCGCCATGCGCGCGGTCAATCCGGTGTACATCCCCCGCAACCATCTGGTGGAAGCCGCGCTGGCTGCCGCCACCGGCCCCGAGGCAGACCTCAGCGTCTTGGAACGGCTGCTGGCGGTGTTGCAAAACCCCTTTGAGGAACGCGCGGGGCTCGAAGCCTATGCCGAGCCCGACCCGCAGGGTGGGGTGGGGTATCGGACGTTTTGTGGGACGTGAAGGGGTGGAGGCGACAGGCCGCCCCTTCGATTAACGCAAATGCGGGGCGGCAAGCCGCTCCAAAATTTGCGCCGCACTCAGGTGCGCCACCGCCTGCTCTTGCTGACTGCGTTGCAGGCGCTGCCAAGGTTTTTTCCAGCCGCCCCCTTCAAAGAGGTATTCCGACCAGCCTTTGCGGGCCATGCGCTGGGCGTGGTGCGACAGATCGGCAGCGGTGGGGTATTGGTGGGCGGCGAGGGGGGTGTCGCGCTTGCGCAAAATGGCCATCAGGTTGCCCTCGTCTTCCATCCAGACCGTCTCAAAGTACGGGCTCGTGAGGGCCGTGAGGCTGGCGCGACTGTAGTAGTAGAGATGGGCCTTGAAATAGATGTTGTGGGGCGAGGCGTCTTTCTGCCAAATGTTGGGGACTTCCAAAAACAAGTAACCCTTTGGGTTGAGCAGGCTGTGGAGTTTGCGCATGACCTCGGTGGGCTCGGCCATGTGTTCGAGCACATGAAAGAGGGAGATGAGGTCAAAGCGTTCGTCGCGCACGTCTTCGAGGGAGCCCGTGCGAATTTCGCAGTCGTAGGCGTTGCGCGCGAAGGTCGAGTAGCCTTGGTTGGGCTCAATGCCGATGGCGTGAAAGCCAAATTTGTTGGCCATACACACGAACTCGCCGCCGCCCGCGCCCACATAGAGCAAACGGCTACCCGTTGGCAAATCGAGGGCTTTTTGGAGACACTGCAAGCGGTCTAGCGCGGTGCGGCCCGCCCGATAGACGTATTTGGGCTTGGGCTCGTAGGCCGATTTGTAGTCGGTGCGGTAGTGGTGCGAGTAGTAGATCTGCAAGGCCTCGGTGCTGGGCATTTCAGCTTGTTGCACGAGGCTGCAGCGCTGGCAATCCGCAATGGGCATCATCTCCTGGGTTTTCGCATCCTTGCACGGGCGGACGGTTAACAGGGTCGAGCCACAAAGCTTGCATTCCACAATGACTTCCTTTACCAACGTTGTTGTGATCGCGCCCGATGGGAATGCGATTGGGTGCGAAATTTATCGGAATACGCAGATTCATGTGTTATCCGCAAAACATATATGTCATGGGGATTAGGTGCGGGATGCACGGCTAAATACGTACGGGCCCTGACGGGGAGCGGGCGGCTTTGAAACAGCATCTTGGCATAACGACCGCCTGGCGGGTGTGCCGAGGCTGGGTTGGACTGAACAGGGGAGAAGGCCGTTTTCCCTAGGGTTAACCATAGATTTGAAGGCGGATTTCGCTCTTGTTGGGTCTCGGCAGGGTTCTTTATAATTATCAACATGTTGTCATAAATGACCTATTCAATCATTCACAGGAGAGCGATGTGGGGCAATTCAACGGTAAAACCGTCGTCGTGACGGGCGGTGGGGGCGGTATTGGGGGCGCGGCTTGCCGAGGCTTCGCGCAAGCGGGTGCCAAGGTCGCGGTGTTTGACATGAATCTGGCGAGCGCCGAGAAGGTGGCACAGGCCATTCGCGATGCAGGCGGGCAGGCGCTTGCGCTGGCTTGCGACATCACGGACCGTGCCGCCGTGGATGCGCTGGTGGGCTCGCTGGGGTCGCTGGATGCGGTCGTCAACAGTGCCGGCCTGATCCGTCGTGATGCCGAGCACGATCCGGATGTGTTTGCGCAGGTCATGGATGTCAACGTCAATGGCGGTATGCGGGTATCGGCCGCAGCGCGGCCTCTGCTCGCGAAAAGCCGTGGCGCCATCGTATTCATTGGCTCGGTAATGTCATTCTTCGGCGGCCCCAAGCAGCCCGCCTATTCCGCCTCGAAAGGCGCGGTACGCAACCTCACCATGTCACTCGCTGCCGCCTACGCGGCCGACGGCATTCGGGTCAATGCGGTTGCACCCGGCTGGGTGGTCACCGAACTGTCGCGTGGCGCCCGCGAAAACCCCGAACG
>VEQC01000192.1 GCA_018883455.1 Limnohabitans sp.
CGGTCATGAGCCCCTTGAACGCGGGCACGGCGGCGTCCCACAATGCGGGCAGGTCCAGAGGCAGCGCTTTCTCCCCCAACATGCGAATCACGCCCAAGGCATGACGGCGCAGCGCAAACGGGTCTTTGTCGCCACTGGGCAGATTGCCAATGCCAAACATCCCCACCAGGGTCTCGAGTTTGTCGGCCAGCGCCACCACCGTCGCTACCGGGTTGCGTGGCAAGTCATCGCCCGCAAAGCGGGGCTTGTAATGATCCTCAATGGCTTCGGCCACCTCGGTGGGCAAACCATCGTGGCGCGCGTAATAGCCGCCCATGATGCCTTGGAGCTCGGGAAATTCACCCACCATATCGGTGAGCAAATCGGTTTTGGCCAGGCGCGCGGCCAACACGGCGGACTCCGCCAAGGCTGCGCCACCGAGCTGCTGACCCAAGGCCTGAGCGATCGCGCAGACCCGCTGCATGCGGTCGCCTTGCGAGCCGAGTTTGTTGTGGTAGACCACTTTGGCCAAGCCTTCCACCCGCGAGGCCAAGGTTTTTTTACGGTCTTGGTCAAAGAAAAACTTGGCATCGGCCAAGCGGGGACGTACCACGCGCTCATTGCCGCCAATCACGGCGGAGGGGTCTTGCGGTTGGATGTTGCTCACCACCAAGAAACGATGGGTCAGCTTGCCTTGGGCGTCGAGCAAGGGAAAATATTTTTGGTTGGCCTTCATGGTGAGAATCAGGCACTCTTGCGGCACTTGCAAAAACTCGGGCTCAAAAGCACACACCAACACATTGGGGCGTTCGACCAAGGCCGTTACCTCATCGAGCAATGCTTCATCTTCAATTGGACGCACCCCCCCACCCAATTGTTGCGCGGCCTGATGGAGCTGGCGGCGGATCTCCTCTCGCCGTTGGGCGAAACTCGCAATCACCGCCCCTTGGGTACGCAGACACTGCGCGTAACCATCGGCATGGTCAATCACCAACTGCTCAGACTGCGCCTCAAAGCGATGGCCTTGGGTTTGACGCCCAGCTTGCAGGCCCAGCGCGCGCACGGGCACCACTTGGTCACCATACAGCGCCACCAAGCGGTGCGCGGGCCGCACAAAGTTTACGCTTGTCCAGCCCGGCAGCTCACAATCGCGCTCGAGTTGGTATTGCATCACCTTCGGAATGGGCAAGCGCTGCAACGCCTCGTCCAGAGCCTTTTGCAAGCCGCTGGTCAAATCGGCGCCCTGCACTTGGCTGTCATAAAAAAGCGCCTCCGCTTTGCCATCGGAGGCCCGCTTGAGAGAGGCCAGCAGGGCTTTGGGCTCAGACACATCGGCCCCCAAGGCCTGGAGTTTTTTGAGCAGTGCGGGCGTGGGCTGCCCCTCTGCATCCAGCCCCACGCTCACGGGCATGAGTTTTTGCTGCACTTGGCGATCGGCCGCTTTGGCCAGCACGGGCCCCACATGCACCGCCAAACGGCGAGGCGAGGCAAACGCCGTGTGCGCGACAGAGGCCGCGCAGAGGCCTTGCGCCTGTAACTGCTCCACCAACACACTGGCAAAGGCCTGCCCGAGTTTGGGCAGGGCTTTGGGAGGCAATTCCTCGACCAGCAATTCGACCAATAAATTCTGCGCCGTCATGCTCAGGCCGCCTTTTTCTGCAATTGTGCGACCCACTCAGGCGGGGCCATAGGGAAACCCAGCCGCTCGCGGCTGTCGTAATAGCTCTGCGCCACGCTGCGCGCCAGGTTGCGAATGCGGCCAATATAGGCTGCACGCTCCGTCACGCTGATGGCGCCGCGCGCGTCCAACAGGTTGAAGGTGTGTGCTGCTTTGAGCACTTGCTCGTACGCCGGCAAGGCCAAGGCCTGGGCCATGAGGTGTTGCGCCTGCTTTTCATGCGCACCAAAGGCGGTGAATAAAAATTCGGCATCGGAATGCTCGAAGTTGTACGCCGACTGCTCGATTTCGTTTTGTTTGTAGACGTCCCCATAAGTGAGACCTTCGGTCCACTGCAAGTTGTAGACGTTGTCCACCCCTTGCAAGTACATCGCCAGACGCTCCAAGCCGTAAGTGATTTCGCCGGTGATGGGACGGCAATCGATACCCCCGACTTGTTGGAAGTAGGTGAACTGCGTCACCTCCATGCCATTGAGCCAAACTTCCCAACCCAAGCCCCAAGCGCCGAGCGTGGGGTTTTCCCAATCGTCTTCCACAAACCGGATGTCGTTCTTTTTCAGGTCAAAGCCCAAAGCTTCGAGCGAGCCCAGATACAACTCCAATATGTTGCTGGGCGCGGGCTTCAAGACCACTTGGTATTGATAGTAGTGCTGCAAGCGGTTGGGGTTCTCGCCATACCGTCCGTCTTTGGGACGGCGTGAAGGCTGCACATAGGCGGCCTTCCAGGGCTCCGGGCCAATGGCACGCAAGAACGTGGCCGTGTGCGAGGTGCCGGCCCCCACCTCCATGTCATAGGGTTGCAAAAGCGCACAGCCTTGGGCGTCCCAATAGGACTGCAGGCGAAGAATGATTTGCTGAAAAGTGAGCATGTTGTGTTGGGGATCTGACGTGGGACGCACGCCTTTGGTTTGCCGAACCGCAAACCCGTCATTTTACGAGGCTATGCCCTGCTTTTGGTGCCCCCAAGGGCGAGTCCCAAAGCCATCCAAAACAGCGCCCAAGCCATGAGAGGCCACAGGCCCCAAGCGCCAACCCAGCGCGCATAGGGGGTGATAGGCCCCGCGTTGCCCTGGATCGTCGCATCTAACGCCGCTTTTGTGCGATAGGGCAGGCGCGCCACCACCTCACCGCGCGCGTCAATCACCGCGGTCGCCCCGGTATTGGTGGCCCGCAGGATGGGGCGGGCGAGCTCCAGCGCGCGCATGCGCGCGATGTGCAAATGCTGATCGATCGCCACCGATTCACCAAACCACGCCAAATTGCTCATATTGACCAACAAGGTGGGCGGCGCTTGTGCGGCCACAAAACTTGCCGCGAGCTCTTCGCCAAACAAGTCCTCAAAGCAAATGTGGGCTGCGATGCGCTCGCCCTTCCAATGCAGCAGCGGCTGGACCCGCTCGCCGCGTGCGAAATCGCCCAGCGGTATTTGCATTTGATCGACAAACCAGCGAAATCCGGGGGGAATAAATTCCCCAAATGGCACCAGGTGGTATTTGTCATAGCGCCAGGGCGTGGGACTGCCCATGGCCAGGGCTGTATTGCTGTAGCGCGGGCTCAGGTCGGCCGCCGTGGCGGGCAAGCCCACCAGGGCCAAGCGCCCACTGGCCTCTAAGGTCGCCTGCACCCGCGGCGCCAAGGCCTCGGGCCAGTAACGGCGCTCTACCGGCATGGCGGTTTCTGGGGTGATGGTCAGATCCGCGGGTGAGCTCAGGAGCGCTTGGCCGTAGTCCATCAAGCTGGCTTGAAGTTGATGCACGAACTTTTGGTCTTGCGGCACATTCCCCTGTAACAAACGCACCTGCAATCCGGGCGTGGCTTGCAACACAGGCAGGGCTTGGTTCGCTGCCACCAGCGTCAGGCCGGCCACGCCGGAGATCAAACCGATGCGTATCCCGTTGACGCGCCAGGGCCGCGCGCGACGAAACCCATTGGCCAAAAGATAGGCCAAAGCGGCCACCACAAAGCCCAGCCCATAAACCCCAATCCAGGGGGCGAGCGCTCGCAAGGGGCTGTCCACTTGGGCGTAGCCAATGGCGCCCCACGGGAAACCCGTACCCAACTGCGCGCGCACGCATTCCGACAGCAGCCAAGCGCCGGCGAAGATCGCGGTGTCTGCCATCTGTCCTGGTCGAGCGGCGCGGAGTCGCCAGGCGAGATAGAAAACCCCCGCGGGTATCAGGGCCAGTCCAGCGGCCAGTGCGCCCACCGCCGCAACGGCCGCGAGCAGCGGCATGCCGCCGTACTGGTGCATGGAAATGTGGAGCCAGCCAAAACTGGTGGCAAACGCTGCGGCATTGAACAGCCCAGTGCGCCACGCCACGTCGCACGCGGTCACCGCGCCACCTAGGCTGCGGGCGAGCAGCGCCAGCGCCAGGAGGGAGAGTGCAGGAATCGTCTCGCCACGCGTGGTCTCGCCCCATGGCCACGCCAGCGACCAGCCGTGCGCGATGCCGGCCGCGATCAGTGCGCCCAACCACAGACGAGAGAAGCGTTGGGCGTTGGAGCCCATCGCTCAGTGCCAGTCCCCCGGCGCGGCCTCAACCGCCACCGGTTTGGCCTTGAACCACTTCACGGAGCCCGCGCGGGTGTGCAGGACTTCGAAACGCCATCCCAAACGCATCCAGACTTCGCCCTTGCGCGGCACGTGCCCCATGGCGTGGGCAATATAGCCGCCCACCGTGTCAAACTCGGAGTCGTCCGGCGCTAAGGCAAACACGGCCGGTGGAATCTGCAGAGCTTGGCAGACCCGTTCAATCGCCGCGTCACCACTCACGCGGTAAGAGTGGTCGGCCAAGGTAAAGACCTCACCCTCCGCACCTTCATGTTGTTCGTCGAACTCGTCGGCAATTTCACCCACGATCTCTTCCAGCACGTCTTCAATGGTGATGAGCCCCGCGATGCGACCAAATTCATCGACGACCAACGCCATGTGGTTGCGGTTGTTACGAAACTCCCGCAACAAATCATTCAAGCGCTTGCTCTCGGGTATCAGAACCGGCTGGCGTAACAAAGTCCGTAAATTGAGTTCAGGCGCACGCTGCAACTTCAACAAATCTTTGGCCAGCAAGATGCCAATCACGTTGTCCTTATCGTCCTCATAGACGGGAAAGCGTGAATGACGCGTCTCGATCACTTGGTGCAAGG
>VEQC01000193.1 GCA_018883455.1 Limnohabitans sp.
GGCCTTGGCGGCCTCGCTGCTCAAGCTCTCGACCGAAGAGGTCAAGGTGCAGCTGGTTTATGCGGCGGTGGGCGGCATCAGCGAGAGCGATGTCAACTTGGCCATTGCTTCCAAAGCCGTCATCATTGGCTTTAACACCCGTGCGGATGCCGGCGCGCGCAAGCTCTCCGAGGCCAATGGCATCGAGATTCGCTACTACAACATCATCTACGACGCGGTGGACGAGTTGAAGGCCGCCATGTCGGGCTTGCTCACCCCGGACAAGAAGGAAGAGTCCTTGGGCACGGCCGAGATCCGTCAAGTGCTGCGCGTGAGCAAGATTGGCGCGATTGCCGGCTGTATGGTCACCAGTGGCCTGGTGCGCCGCGGCGCCCGTGTGCGCCTCTTGCGCGACAACGTGGTGGTTTTCAGCGGCGAGCTCGACAGCCTCAAGCGCTTCAAGGATGACGTGCGCGAAGTCAAGGAAGGCTTTGAGTGTGGCTTGACCATCAAGAACTACAACGACATCGCTGAAGGCGACACGCTGGAGTTCTACGAAATCAAGGAAGTCGCGCGCACGCTCTGACCATGCCCCGCAAGTCCAGTGTTCCCAACCGCAGTTTTCGCGTGGCCGACCAGATCCAGCGCGATCTGGCCGAACTCATTGCGCGCGAGTTGAAGGACCCCCGGGTGGGCATGGTGACCCTGCAATCGGTGGAGGTCTCGCCGGACTACGCCCATGCCAAGGTTTTCTTCAGCGTGCTCGCGGGCGACCCCCAGGAGACCGCTGAAGGTCTGAACCAGGCTGCGGGTTTTTTGCGCAACGGCCTCTTCAAGCGCCTGCACATCCACACCGTCCCGACGCTGCATTTTGTGTATGACCGCACCCCCGAGCGGGCGGCCGACATGAACGCCCTTATCGCCAAGGCCGTGGCGACGCGCGCCAAAGAGGATTGACATGCGTACCACCGGGCCATCCCAAGGTGCGCAGACCCCCTTGGGGGGGGAGGGCGCTCGACCCGCTGCGCGTGTGCGCGTGGTGCGTCGCCCTGTGCACGGTGTGCTCCTCTTGGACAAGCCCTTGGGCCTGACCAGCAACCAAGCTTTGCAGCGCGTCAAATGGCTTTTGCGCGCCGAAAAAGCCGGGCATACCGGCACCCTTGACCCACTGGCCAGCGGCGTGTTGCCGCTGTGTTTTGGTGCGGCCACCAAATTCAGTCAGATCCAGCTCGACGCCGACAAGGTTTACGAAACCACCGTGCGCTTAGGGGTTCGGACCGAAACGGCCGACGCCGAAGGGGCGATTTTGGAGACCCTGCCGGTCACCTGTAGCCTGGGCCAGGTGGTGGAAGTGTTGGACCGTTTTACCGGCCCGATCACCCAAATTCCCCCCATGCACAGCGCCTTGAAAAAGGACGGCAAGCCCCTCTACGCCTATGCCCGCGCAGGCGAAGACATCGCGCGCGAAGCGCGCGCGGTGGTGATCCACGATCTGGAACTCTTGCACGCGGAACTCACGGGCGAGGCCCCCCACCTGCGTTTGCGCGTGCGCTGCAGCAAGGGCACCTACATTCGCACGCTGGGCGAAGACATTGGCACGGCCTTGGGCTGCGGGGGGCATTTGCAAGCGCTGCGCCGCATCGAGACGGGCACACTGACCACCGCGGCTTGCGTGAGCTTGCCCGCATTGGAGGCGATGGCCGAGGACGAACGACTCGCTTGCCTGTTGCCGCTCGAGACCTTGCTGCCAGGGCGCGCGCGCATCGAGCTTGGCCCCGACGATGCCGGGCGCTTTCTCAGTGGCGTGCGCCGCCGCGGGTCTTGGCCCGATGCGGCGGAGGTCCTGGTGTATGGGCGCGACCCCCAAGCCTTTTTGGGCACGGCCCATGTGCAGTCGGGCGAGCTGATCGCTTCGCGCCTGCTGAGCCCACTCGACATCGCGCAAATTTTGAAAAAATCGCCGGCCTCTGAGCCGGCCTGACATTGGAAAACCATGAGCACTCAAATCCGCAACATTGCCATCATCGCCCACGTTGACCACGGCAAGACCACGATGGTCGATCAACTCCTGCGCCAGTCGGGCACCTTCGCCGCGCACGAGAAGGTGGAAGACACCGTGATGGACAACAACGCCATCGAGCGCGAGCGCGGCATCACGATTCTGGCGAAAAACTGCGCGGTTTCCTGGCAGGGCACGCACATCAACATCGTCGATACCCCGGGTCACGCCGATTTCGGCGGGGAGGTGGAACGTGCGCTGTCAATGGTCGATGGCGTGCTCTTGCTCATTGACGCGCAAGAAGGCCCCATGCCGCAGACGCGCTTTGTGACCAAGAAGGCCCTCGCCCTGGGCCTCAAGCCCATCGTGGTGGTCAACAAGGTGGATAAACCCGGCGCCAACTGCGACAAGGTGGTCAATGCCGCCTTTGACCTCTTTGACAAACTCGGCGCGACCGATGAGCAACTCGATTTTCCGGTGGTATACGCCTCGGGCATCAATGGCTGGTCGTCGCTGCAAGAGGGCCCGGCCGGAGAGCAATGGGGCCCCGACATGTCGGCCCTGTTTGAAACCGTTTTGAAGCACGTTCCCCCGCACCAGGGTGATCCCGACGCGCCCTTGCAGTTGCAAATCTCGGCGCTCGATTTCTCCACCTTCGTCGGGCGAATTGGCGTGGGCCGCATCAACGCCGGCACGATCAAGCCGGGCATGGATGTGCTCGTGATGGAAGGGCCCGACGGCAACACCTTGAAAGGCCGTATCAACCAGGTGCACAAGTTCCAGGGCTTGGACCGTGTGCAGGTGGAGTCTGCGGGGCCGGGCGACATCGTGCTCATCAACGGTATTGCCGACATCGGCATTGGGGTGACGGTGACGGATCCGGCCAACCCGAGCCCGCTGCCCATGCTCAAGATTGACGAGCCCACGCTCACCATGAACTTCTGTGTGAACACGTCCCCCTTAGCCGGTCGCGAAGGCAAGTATGTGACGAGCCGCCAAATTTGGGATCGCCTGCAAAAAGAACTGCAATCCAACGTGGCCTTGCGCGTGCGCGAGACCGACGAAGACGGTATTTTTGAAGTCTCCGGCCGGGGTGAATTGCACTTGACCATTTTGCTGGAGAACATGCGCCGTGAAGGCTATGAATTAGCCGTCTCCAAGCCCCGTGTGGTGTTCAAAGACGTGGCAGGCGAGAAGTGCGAGCCCATCGAACTCGTGACGGCCGACATCGAAGAAAACCACCAAGGCGGCGTCATGCAGGCCTTGGGCGAGCGCAAAGGCGAACTCGTCAACATGGAGCCCGATGGCCGTGGACGCGTTCGCTTAGAGTACCGCATTCCGGCGCGAGGCCTGATTGGTTTCTCCAACGAATTCCTCAACCTCACGCGGGGCAGCGGCTTGATCGCCAACATCTTTGACCGCTACGAACCGCACAAGGGCGACATTGGTGGGCGCAAGAACGGCGTGCTGATCTCCATGGACGATGGCGAGATCTTCACCTACGCTTTGGGCAAACTCGACGACCGGGGCCGCATGTTCGTGCGCCCGGGCGACCCGGTGTACGAAGGCATGATCGTGGGCGTGCACAACCGCGACAACGATCTTGTGGTCAACGCCACCCGCACCAAGCAGCTGACCAACTTCCGCGTCAGCGGCAAGGAAGACGCGATCAAGATCACGCCGCCCATCGACCTCACCCTGGAATACGGCGTGGAGTTCATCGAGGACGACGAGTTGGTGGAAATCACCCCCAAGAGCATTCGCCTGCGCAAACGCTTCTTGAAGGAGCACGAGCGCAAGCGCGCAGCCAAAGAATAAGGCGGCGCTGCACCATGACGACTTGGTCTAGGGCACGTGCGGCGTGGACGATGGTCGCGGCCACCGCGATGTGGTCGATAGCGGGCGTGGTCACGCGCCAACTCGAGAGCGCCCAGGGCTTTGAAATCACCTTTTGGCGCAGCCTCTTCACGGCGCTGAGCTTGGCGGTGATCTTGCGTTTCTTGCAAGGCCCGAATTGGTGGCGCTCGCTCGCACGCCTGCACCCGCTCGTCTGGCTCAGTGGGCTGTGCTGGTCGGTCATGTTCACGGCCTTCATGATGGCGCTGACCATGACCACCGTGGCCGCGGTGCTCGTGACCATGGCGGTGGGGCCGTTGGTGTCGGCCTTGGTTGCGCGGGTGTTTTTCCAACAGGCGGTTTCAGGCCCGACGTGGCTCGCGATTGCGGTCGCCGGTGCGGGCATGGCGTGGATGTATGCCGACCCCGCCGCCTGGCCCGACGGCGCGGGACTCCTGCCCTGGGGCACTTTGGTGGCATTGCTGGTGCCGTGCGCGGCAGCCTTCAATTGGAGCGTGGTGCGCTACGCCCAGCAGCGGGGGGAGTCCATCGACATGGTGCCTGCCGTGGGCTTGGGTGCCGTGATCTCGACCTTGCTCACTTTGGCCTTGGCCTGGCCTTTGCAGGCTCCGGCCACGGATGTGGCCTGGCTGGCCCTGCTCGGTTTGGTGCAACTGGCGCTGCCGTGCGTGTTGTTGGTTTACTGCGCGCGCGTGTTGCCCGCTGCGGAAATCTCCCTGCTCGCCTTGCTCGAAGTGGTGTTTGGCATTTTGTTGGCGTGGCTCGGCGCCGAGGAAGTCCCGAGCTTGCGCGTTTTGGTGGGCGGCGGCGTGGTTCTGCTGGCGTTGGCATTGAATGCAGCATGGTCGAAACGGGAGGGAGCAGCGTGAGCGATAGGACATCCGAGCAGGTGATCACGGAGGTGCATCAGGGGGTGGGGCGCATCACCCTGCAA
>VEQC01000194.1 GCA_018883455.1 Limnohabitans sp.
GACGAGGGGTATCGCAAAGGCTATGCCCCACCGGCCGCCACGCGCAACATCAAGGGCATCACCATTGATGCGACCAAGGGCGTGATCACCATTGAAACCTCGTCCAGTGCGGGCAATGGCACCCTTTTGCTCGTACCCTTCACCGACAACGCGGGCACACCGACCGTCCTGCCCGCGCCAAATGCAACGGATTCGGTGGCGCCGGGGGTGGTGCAGTGGCGCTGCCTCGTCAAAGGGAGCACCGCTGTGGCGGGCGTCAGTCCCCCCGACAACGCGCTCGCGGCCAAATACGCTCCTGCCGAATGCCGTTAATTGACCGCGCGGGCCGGACCACCCCAAGGCGCGACTCATGACGCATTTGCCCACGCGCGCCTTTTTGGTGTTGTGTTTGCTGCTCCCGTGGCTCAACCCCTTTGCGCCACCGCCCTCGACGTCGATTTGGCCGCTGTTGTTGAGTTGGATGCTCAGCGCCTGTGCGTTGGTGCTGGTGGCCGATGTGCCTGCACCCCGCTGGCGTGCGTCACCTCGCCAATGGGGTTGGGGCGCGGTGTTGCTCCTGAGTGTGGCTGTCTCGGTCATCAGGGTTCCCGAGGTGAACGACCGCGCCCTGACGGCAGGGCTGGTGATGGCTTTGGCGTGCGTGGCGGCCATGGCGGTGGTGGGCTATCGCCTGCACGCGTGCACGCCTAGCGCCTGGCGGCTCTTGGCTCAGGTGTGGCTCGCCGCTGCCCTGATCAGCTGTGGCTTGGGCTTATTACAGTATTTGGATCTGGCGCATCTGGCGGCGCCCTGGGTGAATCAGTCTGCCTATGGCGACGCCTTTGCCAACTTGCGACAGCGCAACCAGTTTGCCAGTCTGACCAGCTTGGGCTTGGTGGCCTTGTTGGCGCTGGTGTGCACGGAACGCGGGGAGCCGACCCGCTGGGGCCGCCTGTGGCCATGGCTCGCGCTCCAACTCCTGGCCATGGGGGCTGCAGCTTCTTCCTCGCGCACGGGCGGGGTGCAATGGGTGGTGGTGGTGCTCTTCACCCTTTGGTGGTGTACGCGACGCCCGGGCCAGCGCATACGTTGGCAGCTCGCTTTGGCCGCGCCCCTGTGTGTGGTGTTGTGGTCGGTGGTGCTGCCTCTGCTGGCACAGTGGTGGGATCCCGCTGGTGGCGCTGCGCAAAGCTTGCTGGGCCGAGTCACGGGTAGCAGTGGCGACTACGCCGCCTGTGCGAGTCGGCGCGTGCTCTGGGCCAACGCCTGGGCCCTGGCGGCCGCACGGCCCTGGTGGGGCTGGGGGTGGGGCGAGTTGGACTATGCGCATTTCAGCACGGACTATGCGGGGCCACGGTTCTGCGATTTGCTCGATAACGCGCACAACCTTCCCTTGCATCTGGCGGTCGAGTTGGGCTGGCCCCTCACGCTCCTGTTGATCGGCAGTGTGGCGGTCTGGCTTTGGCGTGCCGCCCCTTGGCGCGCGCACCACCCCGCCGCCACGCTGGGCTGGGGGGCGATCGGGGTGCTGGCCATTCACAGCTTGCTCGAATACCCCCTCTGGTATGGCCCCTTCCAAATGACCTTGGGGCTGGCGCTGGGCTTGCTCGCTTCGCAAGCGGCGAGTGCGCGGGGCACGCCGCCGGTGGCGCCGGCACAAGGCCGAACCGTGCCCTGGTTGATCATGGGCAGTGCCCTCTTTGCGGCGGCGCTCTATGCCGCGTGGGATTACCAACGCGTGAGCCAGATCTACCGACCCGCGGCCGCACGCGATGCGCGCTACAGCGATGCCCCACTGGCGCACGCCAAAGCCTCTTGGTTGTTTCGCAACCAAGCGGACTTCGCCGAACTGGTGACGGCCCCACCGGTGAGTGAGGAGAATGCCGCCGCACTGGGGCCGTTGGCCGAGCGGCTTTTGCATTACTCACCCGAGCCCCGCGTGGTGGATCGGGCCATTGCTGCGGCCAAAGCACGGGGGCAAGAGGCGGTGGCCCAACGCTGGCAAGCGCAACGCGACGCCATTGAGAAGGCTGGGCGTTAACGCGGCGGCGCTGCTTCGCGCTCTTGCAGCTCCATGAGCTTGAGGTACTTGTAGTAGGTGCTCTCGGCGTTGTAGATGGCCAGCATCCAGCCATAACGGCCATCGAGAAACCCGCGCCGAAAAACCAGGGTGCGCACGAAGGCCCACAGGCCGTGCCAGAGGGCCTTGGCAAAACTGCCCTTCACGCCACGCGCGGCGAGGTCACGCGCGTTGCCCGTGCTGTAGCGATCGAGCTTCTCCAGCACATCGTGCAAGTCGCGATAGCTGTAGTGGATCAGGCTCTCACGCAGGCGGGCCTGACGGCCTTGGACGGTCATATTGGCATGCAGAAAGTGCGTGGTGAAGCCCGCTTTGTCGCGCTTGACCAGCCGCAGGGTGTAATCCGGACGCCACCCGCCATGGTGAATGAAGTGGCCGCATAGGGATGAAAGGCGCGGGATGCGATAGCCATCGGCGCGCGGATGGGCGATTTCGCGCAAGATCTCTGCCTGCAATTCGGGCGAGATGCGCTCGTCTGCGTCAAGCGACATGACCCACTCCGAGCGCGCCAGCGCAATTCCTCGGTTTTGCTGAGGGCCGTAGCCCGGCCAATCGGTAATGTGCACGGTCGCGCCGTGGGCGCGCGCGATGGCAGCGGTGTCATCGGTGCTGCCGGAATCGAGCACGAGGACTTCATCCGCGAAAGCGGCTGAATCGACGCAAGCGCCAATGTTGTGCGCCTCATTTTTGGCCGCAATGTAGATGGTCAGGCTGGTCACCACGTAAGTGTAGCGCCAGTGTGTGCCAGCGCGGCCCCTTGCGCGCTGTCAGGCGCCACGGAAGCAAAGCGGCTAGCACGCCACCGAGTCACGGTAGAGGAACGTTTCTGCTAGCCGCTAGGGCTGAATGACGGGATAGGTCTCGAAGGTTTGCTTGATCAGCGCGCGCAGCCAAACCAGGGCGGGTTCGTGGTGAAACTGGGGGTGCCAGTATTGGTTGATGGCGAAGTTGGAGAGCTCGACGGGCGGGGTGACGGATTTCACGATGCCGTAGCGACCATAGACATTGGCTAACTCTTGGGGCACGGTGGCAATGAGGTCGGGGTGTTGCTCGATGAGCAGGGGCACGATCAAAAAGTGCGGCGTGCGGACCAACACCTTTCGCGTGATGCCTTTTTCCTCCCAGACATTGTCGTAATCCAGGTGACGCTTGCCGGTGAGTGTGACCACGATGTGGGGGCTCGATTCAAACTGACGCAAGCTGATCTTGTGACGAATTTTGGGGTGGTCGACATGCACGATGGTCGCAAAGCTGTGCATGAACAAGCGCTGTTTGTACAAACCTTCGGGTGCCGTGCGATAGGACCCAATGGCCAAATCGGCCTCGCCGGAGGCGAGCAAACCTTCGATTTGCTCCGCAGGCACCTGCAAAGTGCGCAGGGTGCAATGGGGGGCACGGCGGCGCAATTGGCGCAGGAGACCCGGCAAAAAGACCAGTTCGCCCATGTCTGTGATGCACAGGGTGAATTCCTTGCGCGAGGCGCTCGGGTCAAACCCCGCCTCACTCAAAATGCCTTGCCGCACGACCGCCATCACCTCCAAGACCGCGTGCCGCAAAGACTCTGCTTTGGGCGTGGGGGCCATGAGGTTGCCTGACTTCACAAACAGAGGGTCCTCAAAATAGAGGCGCAAGCGGTTGAGTGAATGGCTCATGGCGCTTTGGGTGAGCCCCAAGCCGTGAGCGGCGCGGGTCACACTTTGTTCGCGAAACATCGCCTCCAAAACCGCGATCAGATTCAAGTCGAGCGATTCAATATGCATGAAATTCATTTTATCTATGAATCAAATGCGGTTGACGCATACCTTGCTCGCCCCTAGTCTTGAGGCTGGACCTGTGAGGAGTGGAGCGATGTGGTTGCGCAACTGTTGGTATGTCATTGCCTGGGATCACGAGATCCCTTCCCAGGACGAAGAGCGTCTCTTCACGCGCAAGGTGCTCAACGAGCCCATCATGGTGTACCGCCGCCAGGACGGGGAGATGGTGGCCATGGCCGATAAGTGCTGTCACCGCCACGCGCCGCTCTCGGTCGGGCGCCGCGAAGGCGACGCCATTCGTTGCGGCTACCACGGCATGTTGTTCGACCCCACGGGGCGTTGCATCGAGATTCCGGGGGTTGAGCGTGTGCCGGCCCAAGCCTGCGTCAAAACCTATCCTTTACAGGTGAAGAACAAGTGGGTGTTTGTGTGGATGGGCGAGCCCGAGCGGGCCGACCCCCAAATGCTGCCGGACAACTTCTCCTGCGACCATCCCGATTGGGTGAATCTTCCGGGCTATATGCACTATGACACCCCCTATTTGCTGATTGCCGACAACTTGCTCGACTTCTCTCACCTGAGCTATGTCCACGCCAAAACACTCGGAGGCTCGCCTGCCATTGCCCAAGCGAGGCCGCAGGTTGAACGCATAGCGTCCAACGGCCAGCGCGGTGTGAAAGTCTCCCGCTTCATCGACAACGTGCCAGCCCCGCCCTTCTACCAGCGGTTTCGCCCGTTTGATTCCCCGCTCAACCGCTGGTTCGTGTATGACTTTCTGTTTCCGTCGACGCTGCTCATGAGCTCGGGCGGCCGCCCCGTGGGAGATTCCCCCGACGATGACCGGCGCGCGGTTCGACTCCACAGCTGCCAGACCCTGACGCCAGAGACAGAAACCAGCACACACTATTTCTTTCAGCAGTCGCATCC
>VEQC01000023.1 GCA_018883455.1 Limnohabitans sp.
AGCCGTAGCGGCGCACAAAGGCGTGATCCGCGATGAGCCAGGCCCGTGCCACGCGCTCGCGGGGCGTCGCGCGCAAGAGGGCTTGGGTGAAGTCGTGGTACGAATCGGCCTCGTTGCAAAAGCGTTTTCCCTCGGGCGTGACGGCAATCAAGCCCGGCTTGGCGCGGTCGATGAGGTGCGGGAAGTGCACCACTTGGCCATCGGGGCGGGTGTAGCGGGAGACGGGCGCCAGGGCTGCAGCGGCGCGCAAATCTTGGGCGACCACCGCGCCCACCGATTCGCCCAAGCGCAAGCCGTCCCCAGTGTTACCCCAGGATGCGGCGGACTTGTGTTCTTCGCCCGTGGGGGCGTGCGTGAGCAGGGCGCGCTTGCGGCGCGCGTCGTGGGGAAAGCCACCGGTGGCCAACACCACGCCACGGCTGGCCGCCACGCGAATGAGTCCGTGCGGGGTCTGCAAGTCGGCCCCGCACACGCGCCCTTCTTCTTGGCGCAAGGCCACCGCCGGTGCCGAGAGTTCGAAATGCACGCCCAATTTGCGCGCCGAGGCCAACAAGGCCCCAGCCAGGGCATGGCCGTTGACGAGTCGGGTGGCGCGACCATAGATCACGCGATCGAGTGCGTAGCCCAAGAGGCGCCGCGTGACGTAGAGGAACGAGGTGAGCGAGCGGGTGGCCTGGAGGTAGTGGCGCAATTCCGCGCCCGACGCAATGCCCAAGCCCCAGAAGGTGTTCTCCAAGAGCGGGGGCTTTAAGTACGCCGCGTGGGTGCCGAGCTTGCTGCCATCAAAGGGCGCGGCGCAAACCGAGCGTCCCCCGAGGCCCGCATCGGGCGTGTGGCCATGGAAGTCGGGAATGGCGTTGCCGTCGATGAACTGCAAGGCCGTGTGTTGCTGAAAAAACGCCACCATGCGCGGGGCCGCTGTGAGGTAGCGCCGCACCATGGTTTCGTCAAAGCGCTCGCCCAATTCATGGCGCAAGTAGTTGAGGGGCTGCTCCAGATCCTCTTCAATGCCGGCCGCGCGTGCCAGGGGGTTGCGCGGCACCCACATCCAACCGCCCGACCACGCCGTGGTGCCCCCGATCTTGGGGTCTTTCTCCGCCACGATCACGCGCAAGCCCAAGTGCGCGGCGGTCACGGCCGCAGAGAGGCCGCCGGCCCCCGAGCCGAGCACCAGCAAGTCGCATTGGAGGGTTTTGTGGGGTTTCATGGCCTCATTCGGCATAGATGGGGCGCGCCTGAGCACTGTTGCGGGTGAGGAGTGGAGAGGCCCCGCTCGCGCTGGCGAGTTGGGCCGCGCATTCCAAGAGCGCGGGCCCGAGGGCCTCCATGCGCTCGCGGGTGAGCCGGGCCGAGGGCCCCGCCACGCTCAGAGTTCCCATGGCGCCCTGCCCTTGCAGGCGCACCACGGTGGCCATGGCGTTGAGGCCTGCGGTGTAGGTTTCTTCGCTGATGCTGTAGCCGCGCGCGCGCGTCTCCTGAATCACGCGCAGCACCGCTTGTAAATCGGCAGGTGCGTTGGGGCCATACTCTTGGGGGAGTCCCAGCCCTTGTTGGGCCACCATGGCCAAGGCGGTGTCGTCGGGCAAAGTGGCCAACCAAGCCCAGCCCGAGGAAGAACAACTCAGCCGGGCGATGCTGCCCATGTCGGGGTCATAGCGCAGGCCTTGACGCGCGCCTTGCGCCCGCGCGACCCAGGTGAGGCGATCACCATCCACCACGGAGAGGCGCACGAGCTCACCGGTTTGCTCGGCCAAGCGATCAATGAGGGGTTGGGCGATGTCGACCACCCCGGTCTTGCTGAGGTAGGTCAGGCCCAGGGAGATGAGTTTGGAGGTGAGGTGGTACTCGCCGAGCTCGCGCGGCTGGCGCACATAGCCCATGCGCACCAAGTCCACCAATAGCCGGTGCGCCGCGCTTTTGGGCATGTTCAGGCGCTCGGCCAGCGTGGCCAGCTCCATGCCCTCGCCCTGCTGGGAGAGGAGTTCAAGAATGCCAAGCGTGCGTTCCAGGATGTTGCTCATGGGGCCTTGTTCAGGGGACTCGCGGTGTCTGGAGGCGGACGATAACATAAATTTGAACACCGTTCAATATTGGAATGGCGTTCTATTTTTGATAGACTGCACCCACGGTGGCCCGTTGACCGGGCCAAACCCATGGCTTGGGCGAGAAGCCCCAAAGGAAAGATCCAGATGCTTGACCATTACAGCGGGGCGACCCGCGTGCACCTGATCGTGGGTGACCCCATTGCCCAGGTGAAATCTCCTTTTGGCGTGACGCAGGCGTTTGAAGCCGCCGGACGCGACGCGATCTGTGTGCCCGCGCACGTGCCTCCAGCGGCGCTCGAGGCGTGGTGGGCCGGCGCCCGGCGCGCGCAAAACCTCGATGGCCTGATCGTCACCGTGCCGCACAAATTTGCCTGCACCGCGTTTTGCGATCAACTCTCGGAGCGCGCGGCGTTTCTGGGAGCCGTCAACACCGTTCGGCGCAACGCCCAAGGCCAGTGGGAGGGCGATATGTTCGATGGCCTAGGCTATGTGCGGGCGCTGGAAAAGAATGGCTGCCAGCCACGCGGTTTGCGGGCCTTGCTCGTGGGCGCGGGGGGTGCGGGCTCGGCCATCGCGCACAGCCTCGTGCAAGCGGGCGTGAGCCACCTCACGGTGGTAGACCCGCAGCCAAGCCGTCGCGACCCCTTGGTGCAGCGCCTCGCGGCGCTGGGCATGGGCACGGTGCAAGCGGGCGAGGCCAAGGCCGAGGGCTATGCGCTCGTGATCAATGCCACGCCGCTGGGCATGCGCGAGGGTGACCCCTTGCCCGTCGCCTTGGAAGGCCTCTCGCCCCAAACCCATGTGGGCTGCGTGATCACCGCCCCGGCCATCTCACCCCTCATTGCGGGCGCGCGCGCCTTGGGCTGCGCGACCACCACCGGTGCGGACATGTTCGCGCAGGTGCGGGAGTTGATGGTGCAGTTTTTATTGGAGGCGTGAGCCATGCAAGCCGCGAGAACCGATCTGGCGCAAATCGCTGACAACGAATCTTTTGATGTGGTGGTGCTGGGCGCCGGTGCCGCGGGCTTCTCGGCGGCGCTGCACGCTCGCCTGAACGGGGCGCGCGTGCTGCTGGTCGAGCGCACCGATTATGTGGGGGGAACGAGCGCCTGGTCCGCCGCCACCACCTGGGTGCCGGGTACGGCCACGGGTTTGCGCGTCAACCCCGAGGACACGCTCGCCAAGGCCGCGAACTTCCTCGACCACGCCGTGGGCGATCGCGCCCCGCGGGCGTTGCGCCAAGCGTTTTTAGCGCACGGCCCCGAGGCCATCGGACGTCTGGAGCGTGAGACCGCCTTGCAGTTTCAGGTGCGCATGCTGCACCCGGATTACCTCTCCGATTTACCTGACGCCGTGCTGCGTGGTCGCGCCATCGAGCCCAAGCCATTTGATGGACGCTTGCTCGGCGCGAACCTGGGCCTGATTCGCCCGCCCATCCCGGAGTTCACGGTGCTCGGCGGCATGATGGTGGACCGCGACGACATCTTTCACCTCCTGCGCATCACCGACAACCGCAAATCCTTCCTCTACTGCCTCGGGATTTTGTGGCGGCACGCGCGGGATCGGCTCTTCTGGGGGCGCGGCACGCGGTTGGTGATGGGCAACGCCTTGATCGCGCGCATGCTCTACAGCTACCTTCAAAAACAAGGCCAACTCGTCACGCGCACGGCGGCCACGGCCCTGCACCGCCATGGCGAAGCCATCACCGGCGTGCGCTTGCGCCAAACCCATGCCGATGGCTCGATCACCGAGCGCCACGTGCAGGTCAAGGGCGGCGTGATTTTGGCGAGCGGCGGCTTTAACCGCCACACCGATTTGCGCGCGCACTGGCTGCCCGGCATTGCCGCCGATTGGAGCCCCGCCGCCCCCGGGCACACCGGCGCGGCCATCGAGCTGGCCTTGCACGCGGGCGCCACGCTCGGCACGGGGGCGATGAGCCCCGCGTTTTGGGCCCCGTGCTCGCAACGCCGCCGCCCCGATGGCAGCTTGGCGGTGTTCCCGCACTTCGTGATGGACCGCGGCAAGCCCGGCATGATCACCGTGGACCAAAGCGGTGTGCGGTTTGTGAATGAGTCCACCTCTTACCACCTCTTTGGCCTGGCCATGCAAGCGCGCCACGCGCAGGTGAGCGCCCTGCCCTCTTGGCTCATTGCAGACGCCGCTGCGCTGCGCCGCTATGGCATGGGCATGGTGCGCCCTGGCGGCAAAGGGCTCGCCCCGTATCTGGCCGATGGGTATTTGCGCCAAGGACAAACGCTGGCCGATTTGGCAGCGGCCATTGGCGTGCCGGCGGAGAACTTGCAGCACACAGTGGCGCGTTTCAACGCCATGGCCGAGCGCGGGGAGGACACCGATTTCCAACGCGGCACCACCGACTACCAGCGCGCCAATGGTGACGCCACTTGGCCCGGCCCCAACCCTTGTCTGGGGCCCCTCACCGAAGGACCGTTTTACGCGGTGGCGCTCTACCCGGGTGACATTGGCGCGGCCATGGGATTGCGCACCGATACCGACGCGCGCGCGCTCGACGCGCAAGACCGGGTGATCGAGGGCCTCTACGCCTGCGGCAATGACATGCACTCCATCATGGGCGGCACGTATCCCGCGCCCGGCATTACCGTTGGGCCGGGCCTGGTGTTTGGGGCGATTGCCGCCGCGCACGCGAGTGCGCGGGCGGCCAACCCCCAGGCTTAGCCGAGCTGCTGCTCGAGCTGGTGCAGCACCTCGTAGCAGGGCAGCACGCTCGCCACACTGGCGTTGGGCTGGCGGCCCTCGCGGATGGCGGCGAAGAACTCGCGGTCTTGCAGCTCGATGCCGTTCATCGACACGTCCACTTTGGAGACGTCGATCTTCTCCTCCTTGCCGTTGAAGAGATCGTCATAGCGGGCGATGTAGGTGCCCGTGTCGCCGATGTAGCGGAAGAACGTCCCGAGGGGGCCATCGTTGTTAAAGGAGAGTGAGAGCGTGCAAATGGCGCCGTTGGCGGCCTTGAGCTGAATGCTCATGTCCATGGCGATGCCCAGGTTCGGGTGAATCGGGCCTTGCACGGCGTTGGCTTTGACGATGGGGCTGCCGCACTGGTAGGCAAAGAGATCCACCGTGTGCGCGGCGTGGTGCCAGAGCAGGTGATCGGTCCAGCTGCGCGGCTGGCCCAAGGCGTTCATATTGGTGCGGCGGAAGAAGTAGGTCTGCACGTCCATTTGCTGGATGTTGAATTCACCCGCTTGGATTTTTTTATGCACCCACTGGTGGCTGGGGTTGAAGCGACGCGTGTGGCCGCACATGGCCACCAGCCCCGTGGACTTTTGCAGGGCGACCACTTCCTGACCGTCTTTGAGCACGTCGCAGAGCGGAATCTCCACTTGCACGTGCTTGCCCGCTTTCAAGCAAGCGATGGACTGGCTCGCGTGCATTTGGGTGGGCGTGCACAGAATGACCGCGTCGAGCTCGGCCAAGCGCAGGGACTCGTCCAACTCGGTGGTGACGTGATCAATGCCGTACTGCTTGGCCACTTCGCGCGTCTTCTCCAGATCACGGCCAATGAGGGAGATCACCTCCACGCCGTCGATGTGACGAATGCCGTCGAGGTGTTTGATGCCAAAAGCGCCGGCGCCCGCCAGCGCCACTTTGATGGTTTTGTTCATGTCGAAATCTTTCAGGTGTTTTCAAGAATGGCGTGTCCCACCGCCGTGTTCGAGGCGGGGACATGGTAGAAGCGGTGCGCGACGCGGGGCTTGGGCCCACCGGCCGTGTCGGCCATGGCCCCGCGGGCGATGAGCCACATCACGAGTTCAATGCCCTCGCTGCCGGCTTCGCGCACGTAATCGATGTGCGGGCGCTGCGCGCATGCGGCGGGGTCGTGGATCATTTGGTCGAGCCAGGCGTTGTCCCAATCCCGGTTGATGAGACCGGCCCGCGCGCCTTGTAACTGGTGGCTCATGCCGCCGGTGCCCCAGATATGGACCTTGAGGTCCTGGTCGTAAGACTCCACCGCACGGCGGATGGCTTGACCCAACTGGAAGCAACGGTTGCCACTGGGCACGGGGTACTGCACCACGTTGACGGCAAACGGAATGACCGGGCAAGGCCAGGCGTCCTTGACCGGGTCGCGCTCACCGCACATGAGCGAGAGCGGAACGGTGAGGCCGTGGTCAACGTCCATCTTGTTGACGATGGTGAGGTCAAAGTCTTGCTGAATCACGCTTTGCGCGATGTGCGACGCGAGCTCGGGGTGACCCTTGACCACGGGCACGGGGCGTGCGCCCCAGCCTTCGTCGGCGGGTTTGAATTCGGCCGCCGTGCCAATGGCAAAGGTCGGGATGATGTCCAGGCTAAAGGCCGTGGCGTGGTCGTTGTAGACCAGGAACACGACGTCGGGGCGGTTGTCCCGCATCCACTGGCGGGAGAATTCATAACCCTTGAAGAGGGGTTGCCAATAAGGTTCCTGGGTTTTGCCCAGATCCATGGCCACGCCAATGGCGGGGACATGTGAGGTGTAGACCGAAGCGGTAATGCGTGCCATGTTTATGCCTTTCGTCCTGCAGCGCCTTGGGGTTGGCGGTGGGGTTGGGCGTCGCCGTCCTCCCCCAGATAGCGATTGCCCTCGATGGAGCGGCCCCCGCGCATCATCATCTCGCGGTACTCGTCTTCGGTCATGCCCGTCATCGAGCCCGCCATTTGTTGGAATGACTTGCCATCGGTCGCGCCAATGCGCGCGAGGAAATAAATATTGCCGCCCTCGCGCATGCAGGCGTTGAGGTCGCGCGCGAGCACGCCCTGCTTTTGCGCTTCGGTGAGCGGCCACTCGTCGAGGTAGGCCCGCTCATTGGCCTTGAACCGCTCACGGTTCTCGGCCTTCATCAGGCTCGTGCAAAACTGGTTCAACCAATAGCCCTTGCGGCTTTGCTCGGCGTCAAAAATGATGGTGCCGGGGACATCCAAATACGGTTTTTCGAGTGCCATGACTGCTCTCCTCTCAACGGGCACATTCAAAGCTGGCGGCGCTGTTGACATCGCCGCCACGGTAACGGGGGTAAGTCGGCCATTCACACAGCGGCCGCGTGCGCTCGACGGTAAACGGTGGCTTGGCGCTTTGCTCCACGAGCTGCAAGCCCGAGGGTGCGATGCCTTGCTCCACCCAACGCGTGAGCGCCCCGAGGAAGTCGGCATTGGCAGGGCCCCCGGTTCCCACGTGATCGACATTGGGCGCGGCGTAGACTTTGAAGAAGCTGTCAACACGGCTGCGCCCCATGCGCTCGACCACCGACGCATGCCAGCCTATGCCCGCATAGGGGCTCTGGGCGTAGTCGCCCATGTTCTCGAGCAGGATGAATTTGCCCCCTCGGGCGTGGAAGGCCGAGAGGTCGGGGTTGGTGGCGTCCATGAGTTCAGAGACCGCTTTGACCCGGGCTTCAAACTTCTCGGGCGTGTATTGACGCAAATCGTAGTTGGGGTCTTGCGCATAGAAATATTGAATCGCGCCAGCGCCATAGACCCAGGCAATGGAGTTGTTCGGCTTGGGGGGGAACTCTGGCGACGCCTGTCCCAACCACCAGGCGATCCAACCGCCGGTGGGACCGAAGGAGGCGATGTTCTCACCACTGGGCCCGCGACCGGGGTATTCGCGCACGCCATTGGCGAGCGCGAAACCAAAACGGTAAGGGGAATGCAGCGTCTGCACGGCCTTGACCTGCGCATCGCTCAAGCAGCCATCGCCACTCACCCCCGATGCGCAGCGCAGCTGGGTGATGTCCAAGCGACTGCGGCAACCCACGGGATCGGAGACCAATCCATCGACCAACCCATCAGCGCCATCACAAGCGGCCAAAACGGCCTCGTGCACGCGTTTGACTTGGGCGGGGCGAATCCAGCCCTCACCCACCGTGGCCAGACCATCGCGCAGGCCCGCGTGCTGCAATCCCGTCCAGTTGAGCACCGGGACGCGGCTGAAAATGCCATCGAACGCGTCGGGGTAACGCTGCGCCATGACCGCTCCCTCACGCCCGCCCTCAGAGCTGCCGGCGAAGTACAACTTGGACGGGGCACGACCATACGCCTGTTTCATCAGCACCACCGAGACATCACGCACTTTCTTGTAAGACGCGTGGGCAAAGTTCACCAAAGCCTCTTCGTTGCGCGCAAAGGCCTGGGGCGGCTCGCCGGGCCGCGTCACGTGACCGGAATCCGTGCCCACGGTGACAAAACCTTGGGCCAGCGGAGCGGGCGTCTCATAGCGCTGCGCGGGGACAAGACCCAGCCCCGTGATCAACACCCCGTTGAAGCCTCCGCCACCATATTGCAGCGAGCGACCGTTCCATTGGGCGGGTAAGTTCACTTGGAACTGGATGGGGGGGGCCTGGGGATCGAGCGGGGCGATTTTGCCCAGCACCTTGCAGTACTCGGGCATGGCCGGGGTGATGGTGGCGGCCGGGGTTGGCCCCCGCTCGGCCACGCTCAAGGCACTCGCAGCCACCACTTGGGCGCTGTCCACGGTGGCGTTCCCACTGGGCAGCCCGATTTGACGCGCGGGGATCACGTTACCCGTCAAGGACGCACAACCCGCCGCAAAACCACCGGAGGCCGTCAAAGCGCCTGAGCCAAAGGATGAACAACCCAGGGTGAGCAGCGCCGCCGCAGCAACGCTGGTGTAGGTGAGAGGCTGGCGCATGGGGGATCTCCTAGAGCGGTAAATGGGATAGGGGGAACTTTACGCCCGCGCTTCTTCGGGCCAGTACAAACGCATGGGATTGTCCACCAACAGTTTGCGCTGCAACTCGGCGGTGGGGGCGATGTGGGGAATGAAGTCCACCAGCAGGCCGTCGTCGGGCATGTGGTCTTTGAGGTTGGGGTGCGGCCAATCGGTGCCCCAGAGCACGCGGTCGGGGAAGCTCTCCACCACATGGCGCGCAAAGGGCACGACGTCGCGGTAAGCGGCAGCTTCGCCGTTTTGCGCCTTGGGGCCGGTGAGCGAGAGGCGCTCGGGGCAGGAGACCTTGCTCCAGACATTGGGGTGCTCGCGCATGAATTGGAGAAAGAGCGCGAACTCGGGGCCGTCGAGGGGTTTGCTCACGTCGGGGCGGCCCATGTGGTCCACCACCACGGTGGTGGGCAAGGCGGTGAAAAAATCCCACAGCTCGGGCAGGTCCACCGCTTCAAAGTAAATCACCACGTGCCAGCCGAGCTCGGCCACGCGCGCGGCAATCTCCATCAATTCGTCTTTGGGCGTGAAATCCACCAGGCGCTTGACGAAGTTAAAGCGCACGCCGCGAATGCCCGCCGCGTGCAGCTGCTGCAACTCCGCGTCGCTCACGCTGCGGCGCACCGTGGCCACGCCCCGGGCCTTGCCGTTGGAGGAGAGGCACGCGTCAACCAAGGCGCGGTTGTCCGCGCCGTGGCAAGTGGCTTGCACGATCACGTTGCGCGCAAATCCGAGGTGGTCGCGCAGGGCAAAGAGCTGCTGCTTGCTCGCATCGCAAGGGGTGTATTTGCGCTCGGGCGCGTAGGGAAACTGCGCGCCAGGGCCAAAGACGTGGCAATGCGCGTCCACGCTGCCCGCGGGCAACACAAATCGGGGCTTGCTCGGGCCTTCGTACCAGTCGAGCCAGCCTTGGGTTTTTTGAAAGTCACCGGTGGTGGGTTTGCTCATGGTGAGTAGGCCTCAATCGATGTAGCGCAAACCGGCCTTGGCCAACGGCTCGCGCATTTTGTACATGTCCAGGCCGAGCACGCCCGCGGCGAGCTGCTCGCGCTTGGCTCCTTCGTTGGCTTCGCGCGCCTTGGCGGCTTCGAGGGTTTGCGCGGCGCGCTCGCGCGGCACGCACACCACGCCGTCGTCGTCGGCCACGATCACGTCGCCGGGCGTCACCCACATGCCCGCGCAGACCACGGGAATATTGACCGACCCCAAGGTGGCCTTGATCGTGCCCTTGCTGCTGATGGCTTTGCTCCAGACCGGAAAGCCCATCTCGGTGAGGGTTTTGACGTCACGCACGCCCGCGTCAATGATGAGTGCGCGCGCGCCACGGGCCATGAAAGAGGTGGCGAGCAAATCGCCAAAGTAGCCGTCGGTGCAATCGGCCGTGACGGCGGCCACGACCACGTCACCTGGCTGAATTTGTTCGGCCACGACGTGCATCATCCAGTTATCGCCCGGGTGCAGCAACACCGTCACCGCGGTGCCCGAGACTTGCGCGCCCGCGTAGATCGGGCGCATATAGGGCTTCATGAGGCCCACGCGACCCATGGCTTCGTGGACGGTGGCGCTGCCCAAGGAGGCAAGCGCATCGGCCACAGGGCGGTCGGTGCGTTGGATGTGGCGATAGACCACGCCGAGTTCGTACATGCGGTTTCTCCTGCTGCGAAAAAATTAAAGGCCTTTGGCCTTGAGATGCGCGTCCAAGCGCGAGAACACGCGCCGCGCGTTGCCCTCAAACACTTGGTAGCGCTGCTGCTCGCTCAAGTTGGGCGTGGCGAGCACATAGCGTTTGGTGTCGTCGTAGTAGTGGCCGGTCTCCGGATCGATGCCGCGCACGGCGCCAATCATCTCCGAGGCAAAGAGGATGTTCTCCACCGGGATGACCTTGGTGAGCAAGTCAATGCCGGGCTGGTGGTAGACACAGGTGTCAAAGAAGATGTTCTTGAGCAGATGGTCTTTGAGCAAGGGCTTTTTGAGCTCCTGCGCCAGGCCCCGGTAACGCCCCCAGTGGTAGGGCGCGGCCCCGCCGCCGTGCGGAATGATGAACTTGAGCGTGGGGAAGTCTTTGAACAAGTCGCCCTGGATGAGTTGCATCACGGCCGTGGTGTCGGCGTTGATGTAGTGCGCGCCCGTGGTGTGAAAACAGGCGTTGCAGCTGGTGGAGACGTGGATCATGGCCGGGATGTCGTACTCGACCATCTTCTCGTAAATGGGATACCAGTGGCGATCGGTCAAGGGTGGGCTGGTCCAGTGGCCGCCCGAGGGATCGGGGTTGAGGTTGATGCCCACCATGCCGTAGTCCTTGACGCATTTGTCGATTTCGGCCACGCAGGTTTTGGGGTCCACGCCCGGGGACTGGGGCAACATGGCCGCACCAATGAAGTGATCGGGGAAGAGCTGCGAGACGCGATAGCACAGCTCATTGCAAATGGCGGCCCAGGTGGAGGAGATGGCGAAGTCGCCAATGTGGTGGGCCATGAAAGACGCGCGCGGGCTAAAGACCGTGAGGTCGCTGCCGCGCTCTTTCATTTTGGCGAGCTGGTTGGTCTCGATGGTTTCGCGCAACTCGTCATCGCTGATCTGGAGATCGGCCACGCGGGGCATTTGGGAGGGGTCGGCAATGCCCGCGATTTGGCGATTGCGCCACTCCTCCAGCGCCTTCGGGGCGGTGGTGTAGTGGCCGTGGATGTCGATGATGAGGGGTTGACTGAGGGACATGGCAAGACGGGGAAGTTAGTGGGAAGCGGACCAGTCCATCCCGTGTTGGCGCTTGGTCTCGCGCGTTTGGGGATGGCTCAGAAACTGTTGAAAGGCGCGCGCGGCGGCTTGGCGCTCGGGGTCGCTCGCCAGGGCGTTACCGAGCGCCGACGAAAAGGTGGTGATGTAGGCCATGTCGGCGGGCAAATCGCCCACCACGGTGAGGCCGGGCACCGAAATCAGTTCGCTGCGCTGCTGAAACCCGAGCGCCACCTGCCCGCTCGCCACCAACTGACCCACGGGCGTACCCGGCGGGGGCACCACAATGCGCGGACGCAGCGTCTCGAGCAACCCCCATTGGGCAAAGCGTTTCTCCAGGTACTGGCCACTCGGGCCGGTGGAGTAGCTCAGCGTGGGCGCGGCGCTCACGGCGGCACGCACCGCGGCCTCGTCGCGCAAATCGGGCACGGCCGCGCTGGCCGGCACGGCCACGGCAATGGGCGAATCCACCCAATCCCCTCGGCTGGCGGCGAGCGCGTGACCGCTGGCGAGCAACTTGTCGATGGCGTCACTCGCGAGCAAGATGAGGTCAAAGGGCTCGCCCGCTTGCACCCGCTTGGCCGCGTCCACGCCCCCCACCGACGTCACCTCCACCGCTTGCCCGGTTTGGGCCGCATAGGTGGTGCAGAGGTCGGCCAAGATGGCGCGCGTGGCCATGGAAGAGATGGCCTTCAGGGGAGAGAGGGGGTTTGCTGACATGGCGGAAATTGTAGAAAGGGCCCCCGCTGGGGTCAGCCCTGCCGGGCGACTACCTGATATATCAATATCGAATATCATCAGCCATGTTATTCACATAACTCGCAGCCCATGGACCTCAAACAAATCGAATCCTTTGTGCGGGTGGCCGAGCTGGGCAGCTTCACGCGCGCGGCCACGGCACTGGGCACGCCGCAGCCGGTTTTGAGTCGCCAGGTGCGCCAACTCGAGGTGGAGTTGCACCAAACCCTGTTTGCCCGCACGGGCCGGGGCGTGACGCTCACGGAGGCGGGCGCCCTGCTGCTCGCGCACGGGCGCGGCATTCTGCACCAGGTCAACCTCGCGCGGGAGGAACTCGGGCGGGTGCGCAACGCCCTCTCGGGCCAAGTCTCCATTGGTCTGCCGCCAAGCCTTGCGCGCTTGCTCACGGTGCCCCTCACCTTGGCCTTGCGCGCCGAACTGCCCGAAGCCACGCTCACCCTCACCGAGGGCTTTTCCGTGAGCTCGCTCGAAGGCTTGCGGGCCGGACGTCTGGACATGGCCGTGCTCTACAACCCTGCCGCCGCGCCCGACCTGGAGACGAGCTTGCTCCAGCGTGAATCGCTGGTCTTGATTGGCGCGCAGGCGCAGGTGGCGCAGGCGCGCTTGCGCAAGCGGCTGCCGCTGGCCGAATTGGCGCACCTCCCGCTCATCCTGCCGAGCCGCCCCAACGCGTTTCGCTTGTTGGTCGATGCCGAGCTGCAAAAAATCGCGCTCAAGCCGCATGTGGTGATCGAGATCGATGGGCTCAACGCCATTTTGGAATTGGTGCGCGAGGGCTTGGGCTATGCGGTGCTGCCGGGCTACACCTTAGGCTCGGTGGCCCAGCCCGAAGCTTATGTGACCGTGCGCATCGAGAGCCCTCGCTTGGACTGCGAGCTCATGCTCGCGCGCTCGGCGCGGCGCGCGCACACCGCCACGCAAGCCGCGGCGGAGCGCATCGTGCGCGAGGTGATTCAATCGGCCTTGCAAAGCCATGCGCACTTTGGTGGAAAACCCTGAATGCGCGAGCAAGGGGGCGTCTATAAACTGAACGCCTCCAACTCAGAAAGCAATGGCAATGAAATCACACCACCTGATGTGGATCTTTTGGCCCTCTTTTTTGGTGGCCTGTTTGCTCGAAGCGGTGGTCTTCACCTTTGTGGATCCCCTGGAGATCATGTGGCCGCTGGGGGATTTTGAAGTCACGCGCCAGGGCATCTACACCCTGGGCTTCTTCTTGTTCTGGTCGGTCGTGGGCTTTGCCTGCGCCCTCACCCTTTACTTGGCGCAACCGCCCCAAGCGTCTGAGTGGCGCTGGCACCCGCGCCGCTGAGGCGCAAGGCAATCACCAAGGCCACGGCCAGCAGCAAGGCCGCGCCGGTGTTGTGCAGCACGGCCAAGCCCAAGGGCCACTGCAGGTACACGTTGAGCACCCCAATACCCCATTGCAAGCCCACCGCGCCCACCAAGGCCAGCGCATAGGGCTTGAGCGCGGCGTGGGCCCGGATCAGGCGCCACGCCAACCACAGCGCGCAGGCCACCACCACCATCGCAAACCAGCGGTGGGTCCAGTGAATGGCGACCAAGGCGGCAATCGGTAGCCCCTCCCCGCTCGCGGTTTGGCCCAGCTCACGCTGGAACACAAAGGCATGACTCCAATCCATCTCGGGCACCCAAGCCTGCTGGCACTGCGGGTAGTCCGGGCAGGCCATGGCAGCGTAGTTGCTGCTCGTCCAACCCCCTAGGGAGATTTGAAAGGCGACGATCGCCACCATCAGCCAGGCGGGAGCGGCCAAGCCCGCGGGCATCGTCCGGGTCGAGGGCGGCACCCAGGCGCGCCACGTCAAGCCGAGCAGAATGGAGAGCACCGTGAGGCCCCCAATGAGGTGCAGGGTCACAATGACGGGCTTGAGCAAGAGCGTGACGGTCCACATGCCCAGCGCGCCTTGAATGAGCACGAGCACCACGAGCAAACGCGTCCAAACGGCTTCGGTGCGGTTGCGCGACCAGGCGGCGGCGGCCAGGCCCAAAATGCCCAGGCCCAGCAGGCTGGCCGCGTAGCGGTGAATCATCTCTTTCCAGGCCTTGGGCACTTCCACAGGGGCATTGGGAAAGGCCGATTCGGCCGCGACCACTTCGTGCGCCTCATCGGGCACGCCAATCCACTTGCCGTAGCAGCCCGGCCAATCGGGACAACCCAGTCCGGCATCGGACAAACGCACATAGGCGCCGAGGGTGACAACGATGCTGGCGAGCACCAGGCAAGCCATCAGAAGGGAGCGGTAATAGCGCGACACGGACTCAAATCTCCTTTTGCTGTTCCAGCACGGTTTCAAAATAGCGCTGGGTTCCATAAGCGATGGCCGAGAGCAAGGCGGCGGTGCCCACCATGAGGCTGATCATGAGGGCAAAGACGGTGAACCAGTTGCTGCGCCCGGCTTGGACGGTCATCTCCGCTTGGGGGTTAAAGCGTGCGTTCCAGGCTTCAGGGGTCATGAGGCCATAGACGATCGCTTGCAAGCAGCACGCGGCCACGTGCAGACCAAAGATGGGCAACAAGACCCAGCTCAAGGGGTCATCCAAGCCATAGGCCTCCACGCGCTCAAACCCCCAGAGCCCCAAGGCCGTGGGCACGGGCATGAGCCAGCCGAGCGTGTCTTGCAGGCCAAAGAGGTAGAAGCGGTGCAGCCCGAGCGGGCCGAACACCAGGGTCAGCCATGTGGCGAGGGTTTTGGACTTCAACGGCATCTCAACGCCCCGGCTGGTCCCACGAAGAAGAAGCTCGCAAGAGGCGCTCCAAGTCGCGCTTGATGCCCGAGACGCTCTGCGCGTCGTAGGTCGGTCCAAAGCGCATCATCCAGTGGCCTTGCGGATCGACCAAATAGAGGTGATCGGCCAAGGCGCGTCCGGACGCTGGCGTCAACCATGTGGCGAGTTCCGATTCCGGCAGTCGCAAAACCGTGGTGCCTTCAATGGCCTGCTGCAGCTCGGCGCTGGGCGTGGCGGCGTCGGTGATGAACCAGACGCGGTCCACACGGTCACGCTCCTTGTTGAGCAGCTTGTGGAGTTGGCGCTGCACGAACAGCAGTCGCTCGCAGTCAGCCGCGCAGGCCCCCGCCCCCACCGTCACGAGCAACCACTGCCCCTTGAGCTGGGGCAAGGCCACGGCGCTGCCGTTGAGCGCGGTGGCGCGCAGCTCGGGAATGAGGCGTTGGGGCTCGATCAACTCACCATGGCTGCGCCGGCCTTCGGGGCGCACCACGTAGTAGGTGAAGTAAGAGAGCAGGATGGGCGCCGCGCAAGCCAGAAAAATGAAGAACAGCTTCAAGCGGCCATGACGGGTGCGCACCGTCTCGTCCGGGGTGCTGGCCTCGGGCTGTGGCAGGTCGTAGACCGTCAGCCCAATGGGCTGGAGATCGTGCGCGGATTTGGGGTCAGCCATGCGGTTTTTTCTTCCAGATCTGGAACCAGACGAACAGAATCAGTGAGAGCGCCGAGAGCGCGAACCACTGCAGGGCGTAAGCGCGGTTTTTATCCGCACCCGAACCACTGCGCGGCCACTCGCGGCTGAGGCCATCGCCTGATCCTTCGGTCTGCAGCACGGTTGCCACGATGGACAAACCCGTCTCCAGGCGAAATTCGTTCAGGTCAATATTGTGCCTGAGGGTGGCAAACCCCGATGGCATCGGGGCTGTCGCGCCCAAGTCCATGAGCTTGGAAGGCTCGGCCACCCAGCGCCCCACGACACGCACCTCCCCCAGAGGGGTGGGCACGGGGGGCAGGTAATCGGCCCGTACGCGGTCGCGGGCCACCCAGCCACGCTGAACCCACAGCACCGGCCCCTCGGGCAACTGCAAGGGGGTGAGGATGAAAAAGCCGCTCTGGCCGCCCAGGCTTCGGTTATCAAGGTAGACGGTGTAGCGCTCGAGCCAGCGTCCGGTGACCACCACCGGGCGCTGCAAGCCCTCGGCTTGCGGCAGCGGGGGTTGCCAGTCCGCGTTGCCCAGGGGCGGGAGTTGGCTGCGCGAGACTTCCTGGGCGTGCAAGGCCTCCCGCTGCTGCGCGCGGCTCAGCTGCCAAAACCCCAGGCGCGCCGTGATACCGCTCACCACCAAGGCGGCGGCCAGCAGCCCCCACCAGGTGCGTCCGCCCCAGCGGCGTGGTGTTGTGTGAAGTGAGCCATCTCGGTTCATAATGGCCCCATGAAACTCATCATTGGTCTTGCTTTCATTGCCATCGTGGGCAGCCTTGCGGCGGCCGGCTTTTTCATGCTGCGTCGCGGTGAGGGGGCCAGCCCCGATCAGCCCTCGCGCATGGCCCATGCGCTGGCTTGGCGCATCGGCTTGTCGGTGCTCTTGTTTGTGTGCCTCTTGGTGCTCTACGCGCTGGGCTGGATTCAACCCACCGGTATTGTGGTCGGAACCTGAGCCCGTCTGCGCAGTGGCCGCAAAAAAAAACCGCCCTCTCGGGCGGTTTTTGACGTCTGGAGAATCAGAGCCAGTAGACGAGCACGTACAGGCCGAGCCAGACCACGTCCACGAAGTGCCAGTACCAGGCCGCGCCTTCAAAGCCGAAATGCTTGTCGGCGCTGAAGTGGCCCTTTTGCAGGCGCAGGGTGATGATCAGGAGCATGAGCATGCCCATGAAGACGTGAAAGCCGTGGAAACCGGTCAACATGAAGAAGGTCGAGCCAAAAATGCCCGAGGAGAGCTTGAGGTTGAGGTCGGCGTAGGCGTGGGCGTATTCGTAGCCCTGGCAGATCAAGAAGGCCACACCCAAGAGAACCGTGAGCCACATGTAGACGATGGTCTTGCCACGGTTGTTCTCACGCAAGGCGTGGTGGGCAATGGTGATGGTCACACCGGAGGTCAGCAGCAAAGCGGTGTTGATGGTGGGCAACCACAGCGGCCCCATGGTCTGGAAAGGCTCGATGGTGCCAGCGGGCGAGGCGGTCATGCCAGCGGCCACACTGGGCCAGACGGCTTTGAAATCGGGCCAAAGAACGCTGTGCAATTCGTTGCCGAGCATGGGCACCGCATGAACACGCGCCCACCACAGCGCGCCAAAGAAGGCGCCGAAGAACATGACTTCCGAGAAGATGAACCAGCTCATGCTCCAGCGGAACGAGCGGTCGATGCGCTCGCTGTACTGGCCGTGCAGGCTTTCATCGATGGCGTCGCCAAACCACTGGTAGAGCGTGACCAGCCAGATGATGAGACCGAGCACCAAGGAGTACTTGCCCCAATCGTGGTCGTTGACCCACTGGCCCGCGCCCAAGATGATGAAGAAGAGTCCCAGGGCCGCCATGGCCGGGTGCCGCGAAGGTGCGGGCACATAGTAATACGGCGTGGAACCGTGCGTGTTGGCGCTCATTTCGTTTTTCTCCTGCTTAATTCGGAACAATCAGGTTGACGACCAGGGCGAGCGACAGGACAAACAACAGTCCTGAAATCACGCCGACCACGACCACCTGAACGGGACGCACCATGGCGAGATCGCGCTGATGCTCGGCGCCCTTGCGGATGCCAAAAAAAGACCAAGCCACCATCACAAAGGCTCGCCAGAGCGAGTGCTTCACAGGGGCCTGCGGTGTGGGTTCGCTCACGAGCCCACCCCCACTTCGAAGAAGGTGTAGGACAAGGTGATGGTCGTCACGTCCTTGGACAACTTCGGATTGATGTAGAACACCACGGGCCACTGCTTTTTCTCGCCCGGGGCCAGGGTGTATTGGTTGAAGCAAAAGCACTCCAACTTGTTGAAGTGCCCACCCGCTTGCTGAGGCGCATAGCTGGGGATGGCTTGGGCCGACATGGTGCGGTCTTGCACGTTCTCAAATTCGAACATGACCGTGGCGAGCTCGCCCGGGTGCACCTTGATCGAGCGCTGCTCCGGCGCGAAGCGCCAGGGGCCACGCACATTGGTGTCGAACTCCACCGTGATCAAGCGGGTGGTATCCACCTGCGTATTGGTGGGCGCCGATGCGCGCCCGTTCATCGAACCCTTGGATTCGCGCTCACTCAAGGAGAGCACATTCACCCCCGTCCACTCGCAAAACGCCTGGTACAGCGGCACGAGCAAATAGCCAAAGGCAAACATGCCCAGGCACACGGAGAGCAGACGAATCGAGAGTTGGCGGTTCGATTGCATGATTTAACCCCGCAAGACCATGAGCTTGTAGACCAGCGCCAGCGCAAAGGCCAGCGCCACCCCCGCCAGGGTCAGACCCAGGCGGCGGTTTTGGCGGCGTTGCTCAGGGGTCATGCAGAGAGTTCCAGTTGGACCGGCTGAAATCAGCCGATCACCTTGGTGGCATCCGCGTTGAGCTTGGGCGGGTTCTCAAAGGTGTGGAACGGTGCGGGCGAAGGCACTTCCCACTCCAGACCTTCAGCCGCTTCCCAGGGACGCTGGGGCGCCTTCTGGCCTTGGCCGCGCATGCAGGGCAGCACGACAAAGAAGAAGAAGTAAACCTGCGCAAAACCGAAGAGGAAGCCACCGACCGAAGCCAAGGCGTTGAAATCGGCGAACTGCATGGGGTAGTCGGCGTAGCGACGGGGCATGCCGGCCAGACCCAAGAAGTGCATGGGGAAGAAGGTGATGTTGAAGGAAATGAGGGTCCACCAGAAGTGGATCTTGCCGCGGCCTTCGTCGTACATCACGCCGGTCCACTTGGGCACCCAGTAGTAGAAGCCCGCGAACATGGCAAAGAGCGAACCCGCCACCAACACGTAGTGGAAGTGGGCGACCACGTAGTAGCCGTCTTGCAGCTGCAAGTCGATCGGAGCCATCGAGAGGATCAGTCCCGTGAAGCCACCCATGGTGAACACAAAGATGAAGCCCACCGCGAAGAGCATGGGGGCTTCAAAGGTCATGGAGCCTTTCCACATGGTGGCCACCCAGTTGAACACCTTCACGCCGGTGGGCACGGAGATGAGCATGGTCGCGTACATGAAGAAGAGCTGACCGGTCACCGGCATGCCGGTGGTGTACATGTGGTGCGCCCAAACGATGAAGGACAGGATGGCGATGGAGGCGGTGGCGTAAACCATCGACGAGTAGCCAAACAGCTTCTTGCGCGAGAAGGCGGGGATGATCTGGCTCACGATGCCGAAGGCCGGCAAAATCATGATGTAGACCTCGGGGTGACCGAAGAACCAGAAGATGTGCTGGAACATGATCGGGTCACCACCACCGGCGGGGTTGAAGAAGGTGGTGCCGAAGTGGCGGTCAGTGAGGGTCATGGTGATCGCGCCAGCGAGCACCGGCATCACGGCGATCAGCAAGAACGCGGTGATGAGCCAAGTCCACACGAACATGGGCATCTTCATGAGCGTCATGCCCGGTGCGCGCATGTTCAGGATGGTCACGATGATGTTGATCGAGCCCATGATGGACGAGGCACCCAGGATGTGCATGGCAAAAATGCCGGCGTCCATCGAGGGGCCCATCTGCAGCGTCAGCGGGGCATAGAACGTCCAGCCGGCGGCGGGTGCGCCACCGGGCATGAAGAAGGACAGCACCACCAGCAGACCAGCCGGGATCAGCAGCCAGAAGCTGAAGTTGTTCATGCGCGCGAAAGCCATGTCGGCCGCGCCGATCTGCAGCGGCAGCATCCAGTTCGCGAAGCCCACGAAGGCCGGCATGATGGCGCCGAACACCATGATCAAACCGTGCATGGT
>VEQC01000195.1 GCA_018883455.1 Limnohabitans sp.
ACCCTCCCCCGCCTCCATCACGCCTGCCCCCTCTCCCCTTTGCAAGATGTAAGGCCTACAATGGTGGCATGATTCAAGGCGTCCGGCAACAACTCCACCGCGGTCTGGCTTTCGGCCTGATGGTGTTGTTGTGCCTGGCGCCTTTTCTGCATGGTCATGTGGGCCCCTCGCACCTGCAAGGGTTTCACATGGATGGCTTGGATGTCTTTCAGCACCTCACAGCCCTCGCCAAAAACCCCGCCCCCACCTCGGCCCCGGCCCTGCAGGCCGAGCATGAGGAATCCATGGCCTTGGGCGTGGCGTCCTCGCTGCCCAAATCCGAATCGTTGCCCGAAGCCACTGGTGTGGCCATGCCATTGGGTTTCTACACCTTCCTCTTGGCCTTGAGTGCGCTTGCGGCCGCTCGAACGGTCGTCTCGCGCCGCAGTTGGGCCCACCCCCTCGCGCAACGTTTACCTCGGCGGACTTTCTCCCCAGGCTACCCGCCGCCCGCGCTCGCTCCTCCGCTTTGATCCCGCACGGACAGACCGCTGCCGCCCTCGGTATCGGCCTGACATCGCAGGGGCTCGGCCACTACGCCTGAGCCTGGATCGGCCCGTCGTTCGGGTTGCTTCTTGCAGGGGACACCATGACCCAAAACACTGTTATCGGGTGGAGCCTGGCCTTACTGGCCACGCTTCCTTCGTGGGCGCAGACCGCGCCTAGCGCAAACGCCATGCAAACGGCACAAACCCCTTCCCCCGCCGCGCTGGCGGAGATTCGCCTCGATGCGGCGCAACAAGCGGCGCTGGGCATTCGATTGGGCACGGTGCAGCCGGCCCAGGCCTTGGGCTTGCTCGCCAACGCCACCGTGACCGTGCCGCCGGGCCAGGAGGTGACGGTGGCGGCGGCGGTGGACGGGGTGATCAGCCAGTTGCGTGTGGGCGTGGGCGACGCGGTGCGCATGGGCGCGCCCTTGGCCGACTTCAGCAGCATGGCCTTGGCTGAGCTGCGCCGCCAAACACGCGACGCGGAGGCACAGGCGCGCAACGCGCAAGCCGCGCTTCAGCGCGACGAGGCCATGTTCAGCGAAGGTTTGATTGCCGAAGCGCGGGTGCGGGTGACGCGCAACCACGCGCAGGCCGCGCAAGCGCATTGGCAATCCTTGCTGGCGAGCTTGCGGGCCTCGGGCCTGGGGGCGGAAGAAGGCGATTTTGCGCAAGGGCAGGTGCGTGCGCCGCGCGCGGGCGAGGTGGTGGAGGTTTGGCCGCGGGTGGGGCAACGCGTGGAAGCGGGCGCGCCGCTGTTTCGCATTGCCGACCTGCGCCAGCTGCAATTGGAGATCGCGCTCTCGGCCGATAAAGCCACGCAACTCAAGGCCGGTGACGCCGTGGTCGTACCTTCGCACGGGGCACGGGGCGTGCTGCTGGGCGTGGGGCGGGCCTTGGACGCCAGCCAGCAAGTGCGCGCGCGTGCCCGCGTGACACAAGTGGGGCAACTGGTGGCGGGGGCCACGGTGGCGGTGCGCTTAGAGCCCACCCTCGCGCGCGATACCAGCGGCTGGCAAGTGCCCGCAGAGGCTTTGCTGCGCCATCAGGGCCGCACTTGGGTGTTGCGCGCGAGCGCGCAGGGCTTCACGCCCGTGCCGGTGCAAGTGCGCACGAGCGATGACGCGCATGCCGTGGTGCAGGGCGCGTTACGCGAAGGCGATCGCATGGCCGTGACCGGTTTGGCGGCGCTGCGCCCGCTCATGGGGCATTGACATGACTGCCCTCTTGCACTTGGCGCTGCGCTATCGCGGCCTGACCCTCTTGCTCGCGGGCGTGTTGGCGCTCGCGGGATTGGACGCTTGGCGGCATTTGCCCATTGACGCGTTCCCCGACATCTCCCCCACCCAAGCCAAGATCGTGCTCAAAGTGCCGGGCATGACGCCCGAGGAGGTGGAGCTGCGCGTGGTGCGCCCGATCGAACAAGAGTTGCTGAGCATTCCCGCCAAGCGCGTGGTGCGCTCGGTCTCCAAATACGGGGTTTGCGACATCACGCTCGACTTTGAGGAAGGCACGGACATCTATTGGGCGCGCCAGCAAGTCAATGAACGCCTGATGGGGATTTGGGATGATTTGCCGGCGGGGGTGAGTGGCGGGCTCGCGCCCATCGCCACGCCCTTGAGCGAACTCTTCATGTTCACGCTCGAAGGTGAGGGGTTTTCGCTGGCGGAGAAGCGGCGCATTTTGGACTGGGTGATTCGCCCGGAGCTGCGCACAGTACCCGGCGTGGCCGAAGTGAATTCCCTGGGCGGCGAAGTGCGGACCTTTGAGATCACGCCCCAAGCCGCGCGCATGGCGGCGCTCGGGGTGAGCTTGGCGCAACTGCGCGAGGCCTTGGCGGAGAACAACAGCAACGATGGCGCGGGCCGCATGATCACGGGCGAGACGGCCTTGGTGGTGCGGGTGGCCGGCGCCCTGCAAACGCTCGATGACGTGCGCGCGATTGCGGTGCCGCTGCCCCGCGGGGGCAAAGCCTTGCTCGAAGACCTCGCCACCGTGCGGGTGGGTGCACTCACCCGCTATGGCGCCGTCACCCACAATGGCCAGGGCGAGACGGTGCAAGGCATTGTGCTCGGGCTGCGCGGGGTGAACGCGCGCCAATTGGTGAGCGCCCTCGACCTGCGGGTGCAAGAGCTGCAAACGCGCCTACCGAAAGGCTTGCGCATCGAGGTGTTTTATAACCGAGGCGATTTGGTCGAGCGTGCTTCGGGCACGGTGGTCAAGGCTTTGGTGGAGGCGAGCTTGCTCGTGTGCGGCGTGCTCTACTTGTTTCTGGGGGGGGTGCGTGCGGCGCTGGTGGTGGCCTTGTCGCTCCCGCTCTCCCTCCTGAGCGCGTTTTTGTTGATGACCTACGCTGGGCTCACGGCCAACCTGATGAGCTTGGGCGGCTTGGCGATTGCGCTGGGCATGTTGGTGGACGCCTCGGTGGTGGTGGTGGAGAACATCGAGAGCGAGCTCGCGCGCCAGGTCTCGGCCGAAATTAGCTTGCGCGAGCGGGTGCTGCATGCCACGCAACAAGTGGTGCAGCCGGTGGTGGCAGGGGTGTTGATCATTGGCGTGGTGTTCCTGCCTCTGCTGACCTTGCAGGACCTCGAGGGCAAGTTGTTCTCGCCGGTCGCCAAGACCATTGTGCTGGCCTTGGGGGCGTCCCTGCTGATTGCCTTTACCGTGGTGCCCGCCTTGGCCACGGGCTTGTTGCGCCCAGGCGCGCACCAAGAGCCCCCACTCATGCGGGCCATGCACCGGGGCTACTTGGCGATGCGGGAGGTGTGCTGGCGTCACCCGCGTCGCTTGGTAGGGGCGGCGTTGGCGCTCCTGGTCTTGGCGCTGGGCCTCTACACCCAAGTGGGCAAGACCTTCATGCCCACTTTGGACGAAGGCGATGTGCTGGTGCAATTGCAAAAAGACCCCTCCATTGCCCTGCACGCCTCGACCGCGATCGACACCCAGGTGCAGCAAGCCATTTTGGCGCGCGTGCCCGAGGTGCAAGCCGTGGTGGCGCGGGCGGGCTCGGACGAGCTGGGCTTAGACCCCATGGGCTTGAACGAGACCGATACCTTTTTGGTGCTCAAACCGCGCTCGCAGTGGCGGGAGGACAAAGAGACCATCGTGCAATCGCTGCGCGAGGTGTTGGAGGGCTTTCCGGGCTTGGTGTTTGACTTCACCCAACCCATCGAGATGCGGGTGAGCGAGATGCTCACGGGCACGCGGGGTGACGTGGCGATCAAGCTCTTTGGCCATGATTTGGCGGCCTTGGCCGAGGCCGCCGCACAGGTGGCGCACGCGGTGCAGGCCGTGGCCGGTGCCGCCGAGGTGGTACCCCCGCCGCCCGAAGGCATGGATTACCTGCAAGTGGTGCTTGACCGTCAAGCGCTTGGGCAAGCGGGCTTGAGCGTGGCGCAGGTGCAGCAGGCACTGCGCCAACACTTGGAGGGCGAGACGGTGGGTGTGGTACTGGAGGGCGCGGTGCGCACGCCGCTCACATTGCGCGGGGGCGAAGGCCTGCGCCACAGCCCCGAGGCCCTGCGCAACCTCACGCTCACCGGCGCCGATGGTCGGGCCTGGCCCGCGAGCGCCCTCGCCCGTATGGAGACGGTGCAAGGCCCCATTCGGATTGACCACGAGCGGGGCCAGCGGCTGGCGGTGGTGCGGGTCTCGGTGGAGGGGCGCGACCTCACGGGCTACGTGGCTGACGCGCAGCGCGCCGTGGCGGACCTCAAGCTCCCGGCGGATATTCGGGTGGTGTGGGGCGGACAGTTTGAGAACCAGCAACGCGCGGCGGCACGCCTGGGGCTCATGATCCCGGCCGCGATGGGGGTGATCTTTTTGATCTTGAGCTTGAGCTTTGGCTCGGTGCGGCAGGCGGCGATCATCTTCCTCAACATTCCCTTTGCCTTGGTGGGGGGCATGTTGGCGCTGGCGATTTCGGGGCAATACCTTTCGGTACCGGCCTCGGTGGGCTTTATCGCCCTTTTGGGGATTGCGGTACTCAACGGCGTGGTGATGGTGACGCACTTTAACGAGCGCGTCGCCCTGGGCGAGGACATGGCCACTGTGGTGCGACGGGGCAGCGAGCGGCGGTTGCGCCCGGTGCTCATGACCGCGCTCATCACGGCGCTGGGCATGATTCCGC
>VEQC01000196.1 GCA_018883455.1 Limnohabitans sp.
CCGCCCGTGAGGTGGGCTTGCCCGAAGACAACTTCCTGGCCTGCGAGCGGGGCGCGAGTTTTGGCTACAACAACTTGGTAAGCGACATGCGCAGCCTGGCCATCCTGCGCGAGACCGGGGCTCCGGTGGTGTTTGACGCCACGCACTCGGTTCAGCTCCCGGGTGGACAAGGCACGAGCTCGGGCGGACAGCGCGAGATGGTGCCGGTGCTCGCGCGCGCGGCGGTAGCCGTGGGTGTGGCCGGACTCTTCATGGAGACGCACCCCAATCCTGCGCAAGCCATGAGCGACGGCCCCAACGCCGTCCCCCTGCGCCACATGCGCGCTTTACTCGAGAGCCTGCAAGCCCTCGACGCGGTCACCAAACGGGTGCCGCTGCTGGAAAACCAATTCAACGCTTGAGAAAGACCCCATGCCTGCTGCCTACCTGATCGCCAATGTGCGCGTGACCAACCCCGAGCAATACGCCGAGTACCGCAAGTGGTCCAGTGCGGCGTTTGAGGCGCACAACGCCGAAATTCTGGTGCGCGGGGGTGCGGTGGAGGTGATCGAAGGCGACTGGACGCCCGAGCGCGTGGTGATCGTGCGCTTCCCCGACATGGCCGCTGCCCACGCTTTTTACAACTCGCCCGAGTACGGCAAAGCCCGCACCGCGCGCGAGGGTGCGGCCATCATGCGCCTGGTATTTGTCGAAGGCATTTAAAAAAACCCCAAAATCCAAAGGATCTGAGCAATGAGTGCAATTGTGGATATCGTGGGACGTGAAGTCCTCGACAGCCGTGGCAACCCCACGGTGGAATGTGATGTGCTGTTGGAGTCTGGCACCATGGGGCGCGCCGCCGTTCCTTCGGGCGCGTCCACCGGCAGCCGTGAAGCCATCGAGCTGCGCGACGGCGACAAATCCCGCTACCTGGGCAAAGGCGTGCTCAAAGCCGTCGAGCACATCAACACCGAAATTTCCGAAGCCGTTCTCGGCCTCGACGCTTCCGAGCAAGCCTTCTTGGACAAGACCTTGATTGACCTCGATGGCACGGAAAACAAAAGCCGTCTGGGCGCCAACGCCATGTTGGCCGTCTCCATGGCGGTGGCGCGTGCCGCAGCCGAAGAGTCGGGCCTGCCGCTCTACCGTTACTTTGGCGGCATGCACGGCTGCCAACTGCCCGTGCCCATGATGAACGTCATCAATGGCGGCGCACACGCCAACAACAACCTGGATCTGCAAGAGTTGATGATCATCCCCATTGGCGCGCCGAACTTCCGCGAAGCCCTGCGCTATGGCGCGGAAGTGTTTCACGCGCTCAAGAAAATCATTCACGACAAAGGCATGAGCATTGCCGTGGGTGACGAAGGCGGCTTTGCCCCCAACGTGCCCAGCCACGAAGCCGCGATCCAAATGATTCTCGACGCCATTGCCGCCGCGGGCTACACCGCCGGTGAGCAAATCGCCATCGGCCTGGACTGCGCCTCCTCCGAGTTCTACAAGGACGGTAAATACCATTTGGCGGGCGAAGGCCTGCAACTCACCGCGGCCCAATGGACCGACATGCTCGCCACATGGGTTGACAAATACCCCATCATCAGCATCGAAGACGGCATGGCCGAGGGCGACTGGGATGGCTGGAAGCACCTCACCGAGCGCCTGGGGCAAAAAGTGCAATTGGTGGGCGATGACCTCTTTGTCACCAACACCAAGATCCTCAAGGAAGGCATTGAGAAGGGCATTGCCAACTCCATCCTCATCAAGATCAACCAGATTGGCACGCTTACCGAAACCTTCGCCGCCATCGAGATGGCCAAGCGCGCGGGTTACACCGCCGTGATCAGCCACCGCTCGGGCGAAACCGAGGACGCCACCATCGCCGACATCGCCGTGGGACTCAACGCCGGGCAGATCAAGACCGGCTCCATGAGCCGCAGCGACCGCATGGCCAAGTACAACCAGCTCCTGCGCATCGAGGAAGACTTGGGCGACATCGCGGTCTATCCCGGCCGCGACGCCTTCTACAACCTCAAATAACCCCCTCCCCTATGCGCAGCCCTCTGCCCTTCATCCTCTTGGCCTTGCTGCTCGTGCTGCAAGGCCAGCTGTGGTTGGGGCGGGGTTCACTGCCGGAGGTTTGGAGTTTGCGCGAGCAGCTGCAAAATCAGCGCGCGCAAAACCAAGCGGCGCAAATGGCCAACGACCGGCTGCGTGCCGAGCTCTCCGATCTGCAAGAGGGTTTGGAGATGGTCGAAGAGCGCGCGCGCAGCGAAATCGGCATGGTCAAACCCAACGAAATCTTCGTTCAGTACGCCACGCGCAAGTAAGCGGCGAGACGCCGCAAGGCCTCACTGCAACGAGGCAGGCGCCGTCCCACCGCCATCGGGGTGGAACAAGGCCCCCACGTCTACCGCATCGAACACATACTGCTGGCCGCAAAAATCACAGGCCACACTCACTTGGCCTTGCTCGGCCAGAATGTCCTGGGCCTCGGCCAGGCCGAGGCTGCGCAGCATCGTGCCGACTTTTTCGCGTCCGCAGCTGCACTGAAAGCGCGGGTATTGGGGCTCGAAGCGGCGCACCGATTCCTCCCAGAACAAGCGCCGCAGGACGGTGTCGGCATCGAGGGTGAGCAACTCCTCTTGTTTGAGGCTCTGCGCCAGAATGGCGAGGCGTTGGTAATCCTCATTGTGGCCAAGCCGATCCTGCGCTTGCGCCTCGCCGGCCTGCGCCAAGTTGCCCTCCCCCAGACTCGGCATGCGCTGGATGAGCAGACCCGCGGCGCGTTCATCGTTGGCGGCGAGCACCAAGGTGGTGTCGAGCTGCTCGCTGCGCCACATGTACTGCGCGAGCGCGTCGGACAATTGGGTGAGGGGGCGTTGGTCGTCGCGGTTAAGCGAGACCACGCCTTGGTAAGGCTGCTGGCCGGGCTGGCGTTGGCGGGGGTCGAGCGTGATGGCGCAGCGCGCCTGCCCGCCCGCATTGACGAGGGTGGTCATGCTGTCCTGGGCTTGGACTGGGCCGATGACTTTCGCCGTCGCGCGCAGCCCCAAATCCGCTTGCACTTCGGCCACGGCCAGCTTGACCGGGCCATCGCCCATGATTTGGAGAATCAAAGCGCCGTTGAATTTGATCGTGGATTGCATGAGCACAGCGGCCGCGGTCATTTCGCCCAAGAGCTGGCGCACCGGGGGCGGATAGGCGCCCGAATCGGGATCTTGCGCGCGCCGGGCGAGCAGCTCTTGCCATACCTCCGTGAGTTGCACCAAGGCACCGCGGACCGGCAAACCTTCAAAGAGAAATTTATGCAACTGGCTCATGCGAGGGGCCGCAGTTCTTGGGCGTGGCGCAAGGCATTGTCCCGGTAGTGAGCGGCACTTTTTTGCAAACCCTCGATTTCGGCTTCGGTGAGCGGACGCACCACCTTGGCAGGGGTACCCATGATGAGCGAGCCATCGGGAAAGGACTTGTCCTCCGTCACCAGGGCGCGCGCGCCCACCAGACAATTCTTGCCAATGCGCGCCCGGTTGAGCACTACCGCCCCAATGCCAATGAGCGAGCCGTCTTCCACGGTACAGCCGTGCAACTGCACCATGTGCCCAACCGTCACGTTGCGTCCAATGACCAAGGGGGTGCCGTAATCGGCGTGCAAAACGCTGCCGTCTTGAATATTGCTGCCCTCCCCCACCACAATGCGGTCTGCATCGCCGCGCAAGACACTGCTGTACCACACACTGGCCTGGGCGTGGATCTCAACTTCCCCCATGACTTGGGCGTTTGGCGCGACCCACGCGGTGGGATGAACTTGCGGGCTTTTGTCGCCCAATTGGTAAACGGCCATGAAATGCTCCTGAGGGGATTTCCTACAATTGTAGAGATGCCTCCACCGTCCTTGCACGCCACTGCCCCATTGCGCGAACGCGCCCTCGATGCCCTAGGGCTTTGCGACCCACTGGCCAAAGTCGAGGCCGTCAACGCCTTGTGGGACTCACGCGCCCAGGCCCCCCTGCGCCCAGCGGGCCAGCCCAGGCGTGACGCGGGCCACGCATTGCCCGGACGCCCTGCTCGCCCCGTGCTCAAACCGCCGCAGCAAGTGCCCTCGCGCAAACCCTTCACCGACGAGGGTCTCGCTGCCCTGATCCATGCGGTTTGTCACATCGAATTCAATGCCATTAACTTGGCGCTCGATGCCGTCTGGCGCTTTGACGGTATGCCCCCCGCGTTTTACGAAGACTGGTTACGCGTGGCCCACGAAGAGGCCCACCATTTCAGCTTGCTCAATGCTTTGTTGGTGCGCATGGGCTTCGCTTATGGTGATTTCGATGCCCATGACGGGCTGTGGCAGATGTGTGAAAAAACAGCGCACGATGTGGTCGCCCGCATGGCCTTGGTGCCCCGCACCTTGGAAGCGCGGGGCCTCGATGCCACGCCCCTCATCCAAGACAAATTGCGCCGCGCCGGCACGCCCCATGCCCTCGAAGCGGTGGCCATCTTGGAAGTCATTTTGCGCGACGAAGTGGGCCATGTGGCCATCGGCAATCACTGGTATGGCTACTTGTGCACCCAACAGGGGCTTGCCCCCCTGCCCCATTACCGCCAGCTGGTGCGTCAGTACCAAGCGCCGCGCCTGCGCCCGCCCTTTAACAC
>VEQC01000197.1 GCA_018883455.1 Limnohabitans sp.
CGTCATGGCTGCCACCCCCGCCACAAAGGGGGCAAAGGTGCGCACAAAGGGCATGAAGCGCGCCGCCACCAAGGTGATGCCGCCATAGCGCTCGTAAAACGCGTGGGCCTGGTCAAAGGCATGGCGATTGAACCAGCGCGAATGCTCCCAGGCAAAGACGCGCGCGCCAAAGCGCCGGCCGATCGTGTAGTTGGTTTGGTTGCCGAGGATGGCCGCGGCCATGAGCAGGCTTACCGAGAGCCCATAGTCCATGAGCCCCGCCCCACAAAAAGCCCCCACCACAAAGAGCAAGGAATCGCCGGGCAGGAAGGGCATGATGACCAGCCCCGTCTCCACAAAGATGATGGCAAACAAAATGGCGTAGATGGCCTGGCCGTGCAATTGCACGAGCTCGCCCAGATGCCGATCCACGTGCAGGACAAAGTCGATGAGTAAGGCCAAAGCTTCCATGGGCGCGATTATCCCCCCTCGCCTAAAATGTCCCTGTGCAACCTTCCCGACAACCCTCCCGCCCGATTCGCGAGCTCCCCGATGAGCTCATCAGCCAAATAGCCGCCGGCGAGGTGGTCGAGCGTCCCGCCTCGGTGGTGCGCGAGCTGGTGGACAACGCCTTGGACGCGGGCGCGACGCAAATCACGGTGCGCCTGCTCGCGGGCGGGGTGCGCTTGATCAGTGTGGAAGACAACGGCATGGGCATTGCCCCGGGCGATTTGCCCCTGGCCCTGCGCCGCCACGCCACGAGCAAGATCCAGAGCCTGCAAGAGCTCGAACAGGTGGGCACGATGGGTTTTCGGGGTGAGGCGCTCGCGGCCATCGCCTCGGTGAGCGAACTCTCCCTGCTCTCGCGCACCGAAGGCGCGGCGCACGCCACGCTGCTCGACGCGCGTAGCGGTGAACTCCAACCCGGCGCGCGCCCCCAGGGCACCACCGTAGAGGTGAAAGAGCTGTTTTTCAGCACCCCGGCGCGGCGCAAATTCCTCAAGACCGATTCGACCGAGCTGGCCCACTGCGTGGAGGCGGTACGCCGCCATGCCCTGACCCGACCCGAGGTGGCCTTTGCCATCTGGCACGAGGGCAAGCTCGTGGAGCAGTGGCGCGCCCACAGCGGCGAGCAGGCCTTGGAGCGGCGCTTGGCCGACGTGCTGGGCGAGGATTTCCTGCAAGACTCCCTGGCCGTGCAGGGCGAGGGGCCGAACCTGCAAGTGCGCGGGCGCGTGGGCACACCAGACGCCGCGCGCGCGCGCGCCGATCAGCAGTACGCATTTGTCAATGGCCGCTTCGTGCGCGACAAGGTCTTGAGCCACGCCGTGCGCGCGGCGTTTGAAGATGTCTTGCATGGCCAGCGCCAGCCTGTGTTTGTGCTGCAACTGGACATCGAACCGAGCCTGGTGGATGTCAACGTTCACCCCACCAAGATTGAAGTGCGTTTTCGCGACAGCCGCGCCATCCACCAAGCCGTGATGCACGCGGTGGACGCTGCGCTCGCCGCTCCTCGCACCGCCCTCGCTGGCACGCCCCTCGCGCCCACCGGCTTGCGCGAAGAGCCCGATCGCCCCGCAGCCGTGCCGTGGTCACAACCGCGCATGACGGGCTGGAGCAGCCAAGACCGTGCCACCCTGCAAGCCTTGTGGCAAAACCCGGGGACAGCGGGTACGCCCGCGGGGACAGATCCAGACCCGCGCGAGGCGCGTGCGCAGGGTTCCTATGCCCCTCCCGTGGCCGCACAAGCCACGCCTGGGGAGGCGCTCGTCAACCGCAGCTGGAGTGGTTCAGCGCCCTTGGGCGACGCGCGTGAGGCCGCTGCAGCGGCAGCACCCGCCCCTGATGAGGCGCACGCCGAGGAATGGCCCCTGGGCCGCGCGATCGCGCAGCTCCATGGCATTTACATCTTGGCCGAGAACCGCCAAGGCCTGGTGCTGGTAGACATGCACGCGGCGCATGAGCGCATCGTGTATGAACAGTTGAAGCAGCAGTGCGACGCGCAACAGTTGGCCGCGCAGCCCTTGCTCATTCCCGCGAGCTTTGCCGCCACCGCTGAAGAAATCGCCTGCGCCGAGGCCAACACCGAGACCTTGGCCGCACTTGGGCTGGAGATTGCCGCGCTCTCGGCGCGCACCTTGGCCGTGCGCGCGGTGCCCGCGCGGCTGGCCGATGGCGATGTGGTGGGACTCGCACGGCAGGTGCTCGCAGACCTCGCCCAACACGACGCGAGCACGGTGCTCGAGCGCTCGCGCAATGAACTGCTCGCCAGCATGGCCTGCCATGGCGCGGTGCGCGCCAACCGCCGCCTCACCCTGGAAGAGATGAATGCGCTCTTGCGCCAGATGGAAGCCACCGAGCGTGCCGATCAGTGCAACCATGGTCGTCCCACATGGCGCCAGCTGAGCCTGCGGGAACTCGACGCCTTGTTCTTGCGTGGCCGCTAAATGAGCGTCTCCCGCTGGCCTGTGTTGTTGTTGACGGCCATGATTGGCATTCAACCCCTCGCCACGGATTTGTACCTCCCTGCCCTCCCGGGCATGCGGGAAGATTTGGGAGCCACGCTCGCCCAAGCCCACCTCACCTTGAGCGCCATGCTGCTGGGCTTTGGCCTCTCGCAGCTGGTGTGGGGGCCGATGGCGGACCGCTTTGGAAGACGCCCGCTCCTGCTCATGGGCTGCGCGGGCTTTGCGCTGGCAGGGTTGGGCAATATGCTCTCGGAGAGCCCAGAGATGCTCGTCATCAGCCGCACCCTCCAAGGCATCGCCATGGGTGCGGTGGTCATGTGCGGGCGTGCCGTGGTGCGCGACTGGTATGACCCGCAGGGTGCCGCACGCATGATGGCCAAGGCCATGACGGGCTTGGGCGTCATCGCCATGCTCTGCGGGCCTATCGGGGCATGGACCGTGAGCGTGTGGGGCTGGCGCAGCACCATGAGCGTACACGTGATTTTTGGGTTGCTGGCCTGGGCGCTGATTTACTGGGGGTTTGACGAATCCATTCGCCGTCGCAAGCCCTACGCCATGCGCCCGCGCGTGCTGGTGGGGACGTGGCAGCGCATCCTTGCGCATCGCGCGTTTTGGGCTTATGGGCTGTTGTCGATTTGCACCTATGGCGGGGTGTTCATTTTTCTGAGCAACTCCTCCTTCGTGTTCATGCGCTGGCTGGGCCTGAGCGCACCGGCCTATGGGGCGCTGATTTTTTCCATGTCGCTCACCTACATCACGAGCACCTTGCTCTGCCGGCGCTTGTTGCTGCGCTTTGGCGTCAAGCGCACGGTGGCCATTGGGGGCATGCTCTCCATGGCGTCTGCGCTGAGCTTGGTGCTGAGCTGGCTCTTTGTGCCCGCGAGCGTGTTTTCGGTCATGGCACCGGTTTACTTTTATGTGCTGGGTCACGGCATTCACCAGCCGTGTGGCCAAAGCGGTTTGGTCGCGCCGTTTCCCAACGCGGCCGGGGCGGCCTCCTCGCTCGGCGGCTTTTGGATGATGGTGGTGGCCTTCGCCATTGGTCTGGTGATTGGCCACTTTGAGGACGGCAGCCCCACCCCCATGATGCTGGGGGTGGCGCTATGGGCCGCCCTCACGGCGGTGGTGGCCTGGACGCTGGTGCAACGCCTGGGGCCGGACCATGGCTGAACTCGCCCTGCGCCCCGTGGTGCTGTGCGGCCCCACGGCCAGCGGCAAGACCGCAGCCGCCTTGGCCATCGCGCGCGTGGCGCCCGTGGAGATCATCAGCATGGATTCGGCCCTGGTGTTTCGCGGCATGGACATCGGCACGGCCAAACCCAGCGCGCAGGAGCTGGCCCAGGCGCCGCACCACCTCATTGACATTCTCGAGCCCACGGCGGTCTACAGCGCGGCAGACTTCGCGCGCGATGCGACGCGCCTCATCGGGGAGATTCAAGCGCGCGGGCGCTACCCCCTCATCGTGGGCGGCACCATGCTCTACCTCAAGGCCTTGCGCGATGGGCTACACGACTTGCCCCGTGCGCAACCGCAGGTGCGGGCCGACATCGAGGCGCGGGCCGCGGCGCAGGGTTGGCCCGCCTTGCACCGCGAGCTCCAAGCGGTCGACCCCACCACCGCCGCGCGCTTGCCCCCCAACGACGCGCAGCGCATTTCGCGTGCGCTCGAGGTCTGGCACGCCAGTGGGGTGAGCCTGAGCGATTGGTATACCCGCGCCGAGTTGCAAGGCGGTGTGGCGGATTTACCCATCCTCGCGCTCGAACCGCGCAACCGCGCGTGGCTGCACGCGCGCATTGGGCAGCGCTTTGAGGCCATGCTTGCCGCGGGCTTCCTCAACGAGCTGCGCGCCTTGCGCGCGCGTGGGGATTTGCACCCCAACCTGCCGAGCATGCGTTGCGTGGGCTATCGACAGGGTTGGGCCTTGCTCGATCAAATCGAGCGCGGCGAGCTCGCCGCCGAGGCCTTGCCCGCCCAATGGTGTGAGCTGGGCAGTGCGGCCACGCGCCAATTGGCCAAGCGCCAGCTCACCTGGCTGCGCGGCATGCCGGAGCGGCGCGTGGTGGCGTGTGACGATGCGGGCGCTGAAGCGGCCGCGGTCGAGGCTTGGCGGGCGCTGACACAGCCGAGCTGAACCCTCCCGGTGCGCGCTTATTGCAGCGGGCCCTTCAAGGC
>VEQC01000198.1 GCA_018883455.1 Limnohabitans sp.
CTGTTGCACCGTCCAAACGGAGCGACGCAAAAACCGAATGCCATCTTTGGCGAGCGCTGGCAACAACTCGTCGTTTAGCAAGGCGTATTGATTGCGCACCAATTCGTGTGCGCGGGCTGCGATCAATCGGAACGCTTCCTTGGGCGTCTTGCCGTCGGGGGCGCGATCGCCCGAGCCCACCTTAATCTGCTCCTTGAGCCCAGCGACGCGGATCTCAAAGAACTCGTCAAGATTCGAAGAAACGATTGCAAGGTACTTCAGACGTTCAAGCAGTGGAACGCTGGGGTTGTGTGCTTGCGCGAGCACGCGCTCGTTGAAGGCGAGCATCTGGAGCTCACGATTGAAGAATCGTGCGTTGCGCGGGACGCTCGGAGGCGTCGCGGGCGCACGCTTAGCGACGGACTTCCGCGCAGTCGGTTTAGCGCGTGGGGTTGAACCTTTGGCAGCCTTGCGGAGGGGGGCTTTGCTAGGCATTCAGTAGCTTTCTCGGTCTTGCTTGGTTTTGGGCAGCGCGAATGCTGACGACCTGACACCATATTGCACGTGTGTTGCAGAATTTTGACAGCATCGCCGCAAGAAGTTTCCGCCCGGCGTGCCAAAATGTCGGCCAATTCATCCCAATCAGGCATGTCGCTCGATATCTACGCCGCTGTCGACCTTGGCTCGAACAGCTTTCGCCTAGAAATCGCACGTTTTGTGGACGGTCAAATTCAACGCGTCCATTATTGGAAAGAAACCGTTCGCTTAGGGGGTGGGCTCGACGCGCAACGTCAACTCTCCCTGGAGTCCATGCAAAAGGGCTGGGATTGCTTGGCGCAGTTTGCCCAACACCTTCGGGGGTTCACGCGCGCCCAAGTTCGCGCGGTGGCCACTCAAACCCTGCGCGAGGCTCGTAACCGAGACATTTTTATTCAGCGAGCCAACGCCATCCTGGGTCACCCGATTGAAGTGATCTCCGGCCCCACGGAAGCCCAGCTCATCTATCAAGGCGTGTCCTATCTCCTGCCGCAAGATCACACGCCTCGGTTGGTGATCGACATCGGGGGGCGTTCAACGGAAATCATTCTGGGCGTCGATCACCAAGTTCAGCTCGCCCATTCCATCGCCATGGGCAGTGTTTCCTGGTCGATGGCCCATTTCCACACTGGGGAACTCAGTGAAGCGGCCTTTGCGGGCGCCGAGTTCACCGCGCAAGCTGTGCTCGAGGCCACCCGCATGGGTATCCAACCCGATCAATGGCAAGTCGCGTACGGCGCATCAGGCACCATGGGGGCCGTGGCCAAAGTGCTTGCGCAGGCAGGCGGAGAACCCGACTGCATCACCCTGGATGCGGTCCGCTGGCTTCGCCAAAACCTCATTGCGTATGGACATGTCGATCACATTCGGCTCGATGGCTTGAAAAAAGACCGTCGTGCCGTCATTGGGGGAGGGCTCAGCTTGCTCCATGCCCTCATGATGCACCTCAAAATCGATGCCCTGCAAATCGCCCCAGGGGCGTTGCGTCATGGCGTCTTGTTTGATCGCTACCAATCGGCCATGGGCATTGAGGCGCGCACCCCCAACGGCGTGGCCTCGTCCCCCATCGTTTAAGACGGGACGTCCCAAGAGCGCGAAGTGAGCTCAGGACAAGCCACCGTCATCAAGACCGTCTGACAACGTCCCTCGCGCTGGCGCGTTCTCAACCACCAGACGGCACCCTTGCGAAAGGCCGTCTCGGGCTCCTTCATTCCCAAGAGCCTCGAGACCAATTGACCGAGATAAGGTTGATGGCCGACGACGAGCAGCGAGCCCTTGGTGGTGGGGCCGCTTTGCGCGTCCCACTTGATCAGCCCTAGGACATCCTCCACTTGCGCATGGGGCAATAGCTCCTCGCGCAGCTTGTAGCGCCGCCCCAAGGCGTGGGCAGTCTGGTCCGTCCTGCGCGCGGGGCTGGCCAGGACGCGCGTTCCATCGGGCAGGTGTCGGTCCAGCCACAAGCCCATTTTCAACGCCTGACGCTCACCCTTGGGGGTGAGCTCGCGCGATAAGTCGTCTTGGCCGTCCCGCGCCACCTCAGCCTCTGCATGGCGCCAAAGAATCAAATCCATTAAGGTCTCCAAGAGCCATTGCCCTTTGACGTCATTGGACCGCGGCCATGTGACAGAACGATGACAGACTCGTGGCACTTTCATCGTTTTGTCATAGAAGGCCCATACGATGCCAACATGAACGCAGACAAAAAGCATTTCCAGCGAGATGAATTGGCTCGCTTGCGCGAAGACATCCTCGACAGCATGGACGAGGAACTCGAGATGGAGCTCGACGATCGCCTGCTGGAAGAAAGCGCCACTGCACAGGATGGCATCAGCCGCTCGTTGTACTTCCGTGAGCTCTTGCGCCTGCAAGGGGAGCTGGTTAAGCTCCAAGACTGGGTGGTCGCGCGCGGTGAGCGTGTGGTCATTTTGTTTGAAGGGCGCGATGCGGCCGGCAAAGGCGGGGTCATCAAACGCATCACCCAGCGCCTGAACCCCCGAGTCTGCCGCGTGACTGCTTTACCGGCCCCCAATGACCGCGAAAAAACCCAGTGGTACTTTCAGCGCTATATCCCCCACTTGCCCGCCGCGGGTGAAATCGTGCTCTTCGATCGCAGCTGGTACAACCGCGCGGGCGTTGAACGTGTCATGGGATTTTGCTCAGACGCGGAATACGAGGAATTTTTCCGATCCGTTCCCGAGTTAGAAAAAATGCTCATCCGCAGCGGTATCCGCCTCATCAAGTACTGGTTCTCCATTTCGGATGACGAGCAACACGCCCGCTTTTTGGCGCGCATTCTCGACCCCCTCAAGCAGTGGAAACTCAGTCCCATGGACCTCGAGAGCCGGCGTCGCTGGGAGGCCTATACCCGCGCCAAAGAAACCATGATTGAGCGCACGCACATTCCCGAAGCCCCTTGGTGGATTGTTCCGGCGGTGGACAAAAAACGCGCTCGCCTCAATTGCATTCACCATTTGCTGAGCCAATTCGACTACCACGAGATTGCCCACCCAGAAGTCGAGCTGCCGGCCCGCGTGCGCAACCCCGACTACATTCGCCACCCCGTGCCTGAGAGCATGATCGTGCCGGCGGTGTATTGAGCCATCGCGAAGTGCGTCTGCTCAATGATTCACCCCACCCCTTCAATCCAAATCCCAAATCCGATGCAGGTCGAGCTGCAGCAGGGCCCAGGTCTTGACTTGTTCGAGCTTGAGTTTGGCGAGCTCGAGTTGCTGGGTTTGGGCTAGGCGGCGGTTTTGCACGAGCTCGGTCATGCTGTGCTCGCCCAGTTGATAAGCCCGAAACGATTTCTCCGCAGCCAGCGTTTGTGACGCCGTGGCCGCCTCCAGCGCAGCCACCGCCGTCTGTTGATGGCGCAGCAGTTGCCAGCGCGCCTCGAATTCCCCTTGCAGTTGCGCGGTGAGTTGCTGCACTTGCTCTTGCAGCACGAGGGCATCGGCCGCGCTGGCTTGGGCGAGGGCGGCGCGGTAGTCGCCGCTGAGGGCAAAGGCGAGCGAGACGCCTTGCACCTGCTCCACACCCGCGCGCTCACGACTGCGAAACACACCCACCGTGGGGTCGGGCAAACGATCGCGCGCCACCCGCTCGGCCATGCGCTGCTGATACTGCGCCTGCGCACGCAACAGATTCAAGCCATGGTGATGCCCCAAAAACGCCTCGCGCAATGTCTCCACCTCGCGCGCATCGGGAATCCGCAAGGCCGGTTGCCCGGCCTCCAGCGGCCACTGCGGCTGCGGCAGTCCGGGGTAGCGGCGCAAGAGTTGGGTTTGACTCGCGCTCGCCTGCGCCTGGGCCAAGGCCAGTTCGGCGTCCGCGCGTTGCACCTCAGCGCGCGCCAAGCTCGCGTCCAAGCTCGAGACATCGCCATGGCGCAAGCGCGCCTGCACATGCGCGTCAAGCGTTGCCGCCAAGGCCCGCACGGCCTGGGCGTGCTGCCATTCACGCGCGCTGCGCAAGGCCTCAAACCAATGCTGCATCAGATCGCGGCTGGTCTCGTGCCAGGCATCGGCGTAGCCAATGCGCGCCACCTCACGCCCTTGTTCGGCCAGCCCGGCATCCAATGTGGCCTTGCCCCAAGCCCTCAAGGGTCGCTCGACTTGCACGACCTGCTCGCGAAAGCGCTGCAAGGGGTCTTGCACCCGCCGCTGCTGTTCGCTCAGACGCAGGCCCCATTCGGCCGACTCTACCTCGGTTGCGCGCGCCCTTGCCCGCAAGGCCTCGCGGTGCGAGAGCGCCGCTTGCAAGGCGGGAGACTGCAAGAGCGTCGCACGCACCTGCGCCTCAGGGGGCAGCCAGGCCTCTAAGTCCGCTTGCCCCCATGCCGGGGGCACGCACAGGCACGCCAGTGCCATCCATTGCCAGAGGGATTTCATGGTTGGCTCCATTTCTCATACGCCAGGGGCAGCAAGAGGAGGGTGAGCAAAGTCGCGCTCACCAACCCGCCGGTGACCACAATGGCCAACGGGCGTTGAATCTCAGAGCCCGGCCCACTCGCAAAGAGCAGCGGAATCATGCCCAGCGCCGTGATGCGCGCGG
>VEQC01000024.1 GCA_018883455.1 Limnohabitans sp.
GATTGGGATCGCATCAAGGACAGCAAGAACCCGGAGGACTTCTACGCCTTTTTGTTGAAATATCCGACGGGATTCATTTCAGAGCAGGCGACGTTTGCAATTGAGTATCTCCAGAAATCGAAAACCACCCCTCAGAAGGACAGAAATGGCTTGGTTCAGCAGACTGGAAAGGCTCGACTCAATGTGGGTGACGAATTCCATTTTCGGGTCAGCACGCAAGGTGTTGCAGAGCCGCGAGTCAGTAAAACCGTCATCAGCGCGGTTCGCGACAACTACGTTTTCGTTGACGGAAATCTGACCACGCCATATCGAACCATCGACGGAGGTGTGATTCGGATTAAATCCCCCCGTGGAGATGTGACCTTTGATCCTCCCAGAACGGATCTACCGGGAGGTGAGTTTGTCATTGGAAAGCAATGGACTTCCCGCACGGTGATGACCTTGCCCGATGGACGGCAAATCCAAGTTGAAGCGTCGACCAAAGTAGTGGGGTTTGAAGAAATAACTGTACCCGCAGGAAAATTTAATGCGTTCAAACTGGAAATGACGCAACGCATGTCAGACGGCAGGTTATTTAACTCGGTTTCGTATTGGGTCGACCCTAACTGGGGCTTGTCGCTAAGGGTAGCTCGGGTTTTTTATTTGCGCCCTGATGGTTCCCCTGGAAATTACAAAGAACTACAGGAACTGGTGTATGCCAAATACGGGGGAAACTAACGGCGGGCCTCAGCTTGAAGGGAAACGATAGCACCGCAAAAACTGGTTTAGGGCGGAAGTGTCTTCAGAGCCTAACCATCATGCAAGCTGCCCTGCACGATGCATCAAGCTTAAGGTTGTTCATCCGTTAGCCCAGGGCCTTTCATGGCGCTGTGTAGATTGGCTTGAGTCACACTTGGCGCCCCCATCAGGAATCGAACCTGAATCTAGCGCTTAGGAGGCGCTCGTTCTATCCATTGAACTATGGCGGCGGCGGGGTCATTTTAGACCTCGCCGCCCCTCATTTGCTGAGCATGCGCATGGCCTCTTCTAGGCCTTTGAGGGTGAGGGGGAACATGCGCTGGCTCATGAGCTGCTGGATCACGGCAATGCTCTGGCGGTATTGCCAAACGCCCTGGGGTTCGGGGTTGATCCAGGCGAATTTGGGGAAGGCGTGGGTGAGGCGCTGGAGCCACTCGGCGCCGGCTTCCTCGTTGTTGTACTCGACGCTGCCCCCGGGCTGCAAGATCTCATAGGGGCTCATGGTGGCGTCGCCAATGAAGATGAGCTTGTAGTCCTTGTTGTACTTGCGGATGATGTCCCAGGTTGGGGTTTTTTCCGCAAAACGGCGCCGGTTGTTCTTCCACATGAAGTCGTACACACAGTTGTGGAAGTAGTAAAACTCCAGGTGCTTGAACTCGGCCTTGGCGGCGGAAAACATTTCCTCTACGCGGGCGATGTGCTCGTCCATCGTGCCGCCCACGTCCATGAGCAGCAATACCTTGACGTTGTTGTGGCGCTCCGGGCGCATGAGGATGTCGAGGTAGCCCGCGTTGGCGGCGGTTTTGCGAATCGTGCCTTCGAGGTCGAGTTCGTCGGGCGAGCCCTCGCGGGCGAAACGGCGCAAACGGCGCAAAGCCACTTTAATGTTGCGCGTGCCCAGCTCCTGGGTGTCGTCGTAATCGCGGTAGGCGCGCTGGTCCCAGACCTTCACGGCCGATTTGTTGCCGCCCTTGCCGCCAATGCGAATGCCCTGCGGGTTATAGCCCCCGTTGCCAAAGGGCGAGGTGCCGCCGGTGCCAATCCATTTGCTGCCTCCCTCGTGGCGGCCTTCTTGCTCTTCCAGGCGCTTTTTGAGGGTCTCCATGAGCTCGTCCCAGCCCATTTTTTCAATGGCGGCTTTTTCCGCGTCGCTCAATTCACGCTTGAGCACTTGTTCGAGCCATTCGAGCGGGATTTCCTTGCCAAAAGAGGTGAGGGTGCCCACACCTTTGAAATAAGCGGCAAAGGCGCGGTCGAATTTGTCGTAATGCTTCTCGTCTTTGACGAGGGTGATGCGGCTGAGGTAGTAGAAGTCGTCCATGCTGCACGCATCGCTCTCGGGGCCGACCACACGGGCGTCCAAGGCCTCCAGCAGCGTGAGGTACTCCTTCACCGACACGGGCAACTTGGCCGCGCGCAGGGTGTAGAAGAAGTCGATGAGCATGGCAGCGCTCCTCAGCGGTTGCGGCTTTGCATGAAGACGAGCTTCTCAAACAAGGTGACGTCTTGCTCGTTCTTGAGCAGGGCGCCCACCAGGGGCGGAATGGCCACTTTGTCGTCGGCGGTTTGCAGCGCTTCGATCGGGATGTCCTCGGCCACGAGCAGCTTGAGCCAGTCGAGCAGTTCGCTGGTGGAGGGCTTTTTCTTCAGGCCGGGGAGGTTGCGGATGTCAAAGAAGGTCTTCATGGCCGCCGCGAGCAATTCCTGCTTGAGCTTGGGGAAGTGCACCTTGACGATCTGGCGCATGGTGTCGGCTTCGGGGAACTTGATGTAGTGGAAGAAGCAGCGGCGCAGGAAAGCGTCGGGCAACTCTTTCTCGTTGTTGGAGGTGATGAAGACCAAGGGACGCGTTTTGGCTTTGATGAGCTGGTGCGTCTCGTAGCAGTAGAACTCCATGCGGTCGAGTTCGCGCAGCAAGTCGTTGGGAAACTCGATGTCGGCCTTGTCAATCTCGTCAATCAAGATCGCCACCGGCGTCTCGGAAGTGAAGGCTTGCCAGAGCACGCCTTTGACGATGTAGTTCTCAATGTCTTTCACGCGTTCGTCGCCCAACTGGCTATCGCGCAGGCGGCTCACGGCGTCGTACTCATAGAGGCCTTGCTGGGCCTTGGTGGTGGATTTGATGTGCCACTGCAGCAGGGGGAGGTTGAGCGCTTGGGCCACTTCCTCGGCCAGCATGGTCTTGCCCGTGCCGGGCTCGCCCTTGACGAGCAGGGGACGCTTGAGGGTGATGGCGGCATTGACGGCCAACATCAAGTCTTGCGTGGCCACATAGTTTTCGGAACCCGTGAATTTCATGGAAAGTCTCGCTAATGGGGGCGCCCCAGGAGCCTGGGGCACGGTTTCATTCTCATCTTAACGCCGATGCGGCGCTGTCACCTCGGTTCAATCCTGGGTGGCCGCGCGTTGCACCGATTCCACATAGGCCTGGCCATCGGGCGGGCGCCCGCTGCGCTGGCTCTCCCAGACCATGCGCCCGAGGGCCTCCATGGCCACGTGGTGGGCGTCGTGCAGGGTGTTTTTGCGCGCGCTCAAGAGCTCCACGGCCTGGCGGATGCCCCGCGGCTGGTCGATCGAGCACTGCTCGCTGATCGACAAGTGCATCGAGAGGTGTAAAAAAGGATTGGTCTTGCCGTCTTCGACCTCGAAAACGCGCGCCAGCGCCGCCTCGGTGTCGGTCAAATCCGGGTGGTATTCGGGGTGCTCGGCAATCCACTGGGAGGCCAGGGTCTCCAAGGCGTCCATGGGCTGGTGCTCACGCCATTTGGCGTAAACCTGGCAGAAAAAACGCCGCACATCGGCCTGGCTCGGGGTAAACATGCGCCCATTGTCGCTCAGCGCGGCGCGCGGCTTGGTACAGTTGGGTTTTGCCCGCCGTGGCCCCCCACCCGTTGGAGTTTTCCCCATGTCCCAAGCCCTGATTTGTGATGCCATCCGTACCCCCTTTGGTCGCTATGGCGGCGCCCTCTCGGGGGTGCGTGCCGATGACCTGGGCGCCATCCCCATCCAGGCCCTCATGGCGCGCAACCCCCAGGTTGACTGGGCGGCCCTCACCGATGTGCTCTATGGCTGCGCCAACCAGGCCGGTGAAGACAACCGCAACGTGGCGCGCATGAGCAGCTTGCTCGCGGGCCTGCCGATGGAGGTGCCCGGGGCCACCATCAACCGTTTGTGTGGCTCGAGCCTCGACGCCGTGGGCTCGGCCGCCCGCGCCATCCGCAGTGGTGAGGCGGGTTTGATGATTGCCGGTGGCGTGGAGAGCATGAGCCGCGCGCCGTTTGTCATGCCCAAGGCCGAAACCGCCTTTAGCCGCGCCAACGCGGTGTACGACACCACCATTGGCTGGCGCTTTGTGAACAAGCGCATGAAAGAGCTCTACGGCGTGGATTCCATGCCCGAGACGGCCGAGAACGTGGCGGTGGATTTCAAGATCGAGCGCGAGGCGCAAGACCGCATGGCCTTGGCCAGCCAGATGCGCGCCGTGGCGGCGCAACAGGCCGGACACCTCGCCCGCGAAATCGTGCCCGTCACCTTGCCGCAGAAAAAAGGCGACCCCATCGTGGTCGACAAAGACGAACACCCGCGTGCAACCAGCTTGGAGATTCTGGCCAAGCTCAAGGGCGTGGTGCGTCCGGACGGTAGCGTGACGGCCGGCAACGCCTCGGGCGTGAACGACGGTGCCTGTGCCCTGTTGTTGGCCGACGAAGCCCACGCCGCCCGCTTTGGCTTGCAGCCCAAGGCGCGGGTGCTGGGCATGGCCACGGCGGGCGTGGCCCCGCGCATCATGGGCATTGGGCCCGCACCGGCCTCAGAGAAAGTGCTCGCGCAGGTGGGCTTGCGCTTGGATCAAATCGATGTGATCGAACTCAACGAGGCCTTTGCCGCGCAAGGGCTGGCGGTTTTGCGCCTCTTGGGCTTGGCCGATGACGACGCGCGCGTCAACGCTTGGGGCGGCGCCATTGCGCTGGGCCACCCCCTGGGTGCGTCGGGCGCGCGCTTAGTCACCACCGCGGTGAACCGCTTGCACGCCACGGGTGGCCGCTACGCCTTGTGCACCATGTGTATCGGGGTGGGGCAGGGCATTGCGGTGGTGATCGAGCGCCTCTGAGCCCCTCTGAGCCCCGATTTTTCCCTCAATCCCCAAAAAAAACGCCAGCTCTGGGCTGGCGTGGGGCGCTGCGGTGACCCTGTTTATTGGTCTGCAAACGCCCGCTCGATGACGAAGTCACCGGGCGTGGTGGTGTTGCCCTCTTTGAACGAGCGCTCCTCGAGCATGCGCTTGAGGTCGCGCAACATGCCGGGGCTGCCGCAAATCATCACCCGATCTTCGGCGGCGTTGAGTTTGGGCAAACCCAAATCGGCCTCGAGCTGCCCGCGTTCGAGCAACTCCGTGATGCGGCCCTGGTGCACATACGGCTCGCGCGTGACGGTGGGGTAGTAGCGCATTTTTTCGCGCACCATCTCGCCCAGGAACTCGTGCTGGGGCAGCTCTTGGGTGAGGTAGTCGTGGTAGGCGAGCTCTTTGACTTCGCGCACGCCGTGCACCAGGATCACTTGCTCATAGCGCTCGTAGGTTTCGGGGTCGCGCAGGATGGAGAGGAACGGGGCCATGCCCGTGCCGGTCGAGAGCATCCACAGGCGCTTGCCCGGCAAGAGGTAGTCCACCAGCAAGGTGCCCGTGGGCTTCTTGCCCACCACGATCTTGTCGCCCACCTTGATGTGTTGCAGCCGCGAAGTCAGAGGGCCATCGGGCACCTTGATGCTCAAGAATTCCAGATGCTCTTCGTAGTTGGGGCTCACAATGCTGTAGGCCCGCAACAAAGGCTTGCCGTCCACGCGCAAACCAATCATGGTGAAGTGACCATTGGAGAAGCGCAGGGCTTGATCGCGGGTGGTGGTGAAACTAAACAGCTTGTCGGTCCAGTGGTGGACGCTCAAGACTTCTTCTTCCAAAAAGGCGCTCATGGCTTGATTTGCGAGATAAGTACTAACCCTCAATTGTAATCGGAGCGCCCGACTCAGGCAGGATATGCTTCGGGCATGTCTGAGAAGCCCGAAATCGCCCAGGATTTGACCGAATTGCCCGGTCACTACATCCGCCGCCTGCAGCAAATTGCCGTGGGACTGTTCATGGAGGAAACCCAGGACAGCGGCATCACTCCCGTGCAATACGCCGCCTTGCACACGGTGGCCATGCACCCCGGACTCGACCAAAGCACGCTGGCCGCGCGCATTGGTTTTGACACCTCAACCTTGGGTGGGGTGGTCGATCGCTTGCAAGCCCGCGGCCTCATGCAGCGCAAAGTCGCGCCGCAGGACCGCCGCGTGCGTTTGCTCCACGTCACCGCCGAGGGCAAGGCCTTGCTCGCGCAACTCGCGCCCGAGGTGTTGCGCACCCAGCAGCGCATCTTGGCGCCGCTCGATGCACCTGAGCAAGCGGAGTTCCTGCGCTTACTCAAGCGCTTGGTGGAAGCCAACAATGACGCGAGCCGTGCCCCCAGGAGTCTGGATGTTTGATTGGCAGAGCTGGCTCGTCACGGACCCCTTGTTTTACGTTCTGGCGGTGCCCGCCGTGCTGCTCATTGGCATCAGCAAAAGCGGCTTTGGCGCGGGCTTTGGCGCGCTGGGCGTGCCCCTCATGGCCATTGCGGTGCCCGTGCCCCAAGCCGCGAGCATCATGATGCCGGTGCTCTTGGTGATGGACCTCTTTGGCTTGCGCGCTTACCGGCGCGACTACGACCCCGTCCTCCTGCGCTTCATGTTGCCGTTTGGCTTGCTCGGCATTGGGGTGGGGTTCCTCACGTTTCGCATTCTGGACGCGCACTGGGTTGCGGGTCTGGTGGGCATTTCAACCTTGCTGTTTTTGGCCCAACGCTTGCTGTTCCCCCCGCAGGCTATTGCCAAAGCCCCGCCGCGTCCGGTGGGCGCGGTGCTCACCATGCTCTCGGGCTTTACCAGCTTTATTGCGCATGCGGGATCGCCCCCCATCAACGCTTATTTGCTGCCCATGCGTTTGCCGCCGGTGACATTTGCGGCCACGCTCACGGTGTTTTTCTTCATCATCAACCTGAGCAAGTGGGTGCCCTTTGCCTACTTGGATTTACTCGACCCGCGCAACATGGTCACGGGCCTGGCCCTCACGCCGCTCGCCCCGCTGGGCGTGTGGCTAGGGGTGCGCATCGCGCGGCGTATTTCGCCCGAGGTGTTTTACCGCTTCGTTTACTGGGGCATGGGGCTTACTGGGGTCAAACTCGTTTGGGACGCGTTCCACTGAGGCTGGCTCAACCAAAGCCGTTTTGACGCCAGGCTTCAAACACCATCACCGCCACGGCGTTGGAGAGGTTGAGGCTGCGCTGACCTTCCCGCATGGGCAGGCGCAGGAGCTGCGCTGGCGCAAAGCGCTCGCGCAGCTCAGGTGCGAGGCCGCGGGTCTCGGCGCCAAACACCAGCCAATCGCCCGGCGCAAAGCGCACCTCAAACGCGCTTTGTTGGCCGTGCGTGGTGAGGGCAAAGAGCCGATCGGTGGGGGGCTGTTCAGCGGCGAGCAGCGCGTCCCAACTCGCGTGCCGTTTGACGGTGGCGTACTCGTGGTAATCGAGTCCGGCGCGGCGCATGTAGCGGTCTTCCATCGAGAAGCCCAAGGGCTCAACCAAGTGCAGCGTGCAGCCGGTATTGGCCGCCAGGCGAATGACGTTGCCCGTATTGGGGGGGATTTCGGGCTCAACCAAGACAATGTGAAACATCCCGCCATTGTCGCCGCGATGCGCATTAGTCGGGCGTGCGCGCGAGCACCAGCCCCCACACCTCGCGCGCGCCGGCATCGCGCAGGCAACGCGCGGCCGCGTGCAGGGTGGCGCCGGTGGTGTAGACGTCATCGAGCACCAGCACCGTGCGCCCTTGGAGGGGCGCGGCGTTGTCCACCCAAAAGGCTTGCGCCACTTGGGCTTGGCGCTCGGCGCGCGTGGCCCCGACCTGATGCGCCCGGTCGTGGCAGCGCAGCACATCGTGCTGGAGCGCCGCGCCGCCAAAGGCGCGGGCGAGCACGGCCACCGCGTGAAACCCCCGCTCGCGCAAGCGCGCGCGGCCGCTGGGAATGACCAAGCGGCAATCGGCTTCCTCCCAGAGGGGTTCGCTGCCCGGCGCGGCGCGCCAGAGTTGGCCCAAAAAACCGGCAAGCCCCACGTGCCCTTGAAACTTCACGCGCGCGATGGCCCCCGACCAGGGGAAGGCGTAATCCAGCGCCGCCACGCAACGCGTGAGTGGGGGTGGCTCGCGCGTGCAAGCCTCACACACGCCGGTGGCCAAGCCCGGGCCCGGGGTGAGCGCCACCGCGCAGCGCCGGCAGCGCGGACGCGGTTGCGCAAAGTCGCGCACGCAGGCGAGGCAAAATGGCGCTTCCTGCCAGTCCCCACAGCAGGCGCACAAGCTCGGCCAAGGTCGCTGCAACCTTTGCAGCAGCGTGCGCATTCGTGGGGGTGCGAGCAAGCCTGGCATGGGCTCAATATACTGACGACCGATGCAATCCCCCGAGAGTTCCACTGCCCCCCCCACGTTAGACCCACTGGCCTGCACGCGTTGGCTCGACCGCGCCCGTGCGTCCAGCGCCTGGCTGCATGAAGAGGTGGGGCAGCGCATGGCCGATCGCCTGCAATGGATGCGCGCGCGCCCGCGCGTGTGGCTCGATTGGTGGCCCCTCGAAGGCGGCTTGCAAGCGCACCAGCGCGTGCAGGCCACTTACCCCCAAGCGCGGGCCCACTGGGTGGAGCGCACCCCCGCGCGCGCGCGCGTGGCCCAATTGGCCTTGCAAGGGCCGCTGTGGCGGCGTTGGCTGGGCTTAGACCCTTTGCAAACGCAGGAGGCCGCGCCAGGCCAAGCCGATTTGGTCTGGGCCAACATGAGCCTGCACCAAGTCGCCAACCCCGAGGCTTGTTTGCGCGCGTGGCACCAGGCCTTGGCGGTGGAGGGCTTTTTGATGTTCTCTTGCCTAGGGCCGGACAGCCTGCAAGAACTGCGCGGCCTCTATGCCGACTTGGGCTGGCCCCCGCCCGCGCCGGCCTTCACCGACATGCACGATTGGGGCGATATGCTTGTGGCCGCGGGGTTTGCCGAGCCGGTCATGGACATGGAGCGCATCACCCTCACGTATGCCTCGCCCGAGGCCTTGCTGGCGGAATTGCGCGGTTGGGGGCGCAATGTGCACCCTGAGCGCTTCGCGGCCCTGCGGGGGCGCGGCTGGCGCACGCAGCTCCTGAGCGCCCTCGCGCGACAGGCGCAACAATCGCCCGATGGGCGCTTGCGCCTGACCTTTGAGATCATTTATGGCCACGCCCTCAAAGCCGCGCCGCGCGCCCCCAAGGCGCGGGAGAGCCGCGTGAGCTTGGACGACATGCGCGCGCAACTGCCTTCGCGCGCCCCCTCACCCGATAAGGATGCAACCCGATGAAACGCCGCCTCGCCCTCAGCGCCCTTGCACTGCTCGGTCTTGCGGCTTGCCAGCCCGATAAACCCAACTTCAAGTTGATTGATGTCACGGGGGCGAACTACGCGCGTGATTTCACCCTCACCGACATGAACGGCCAGTCGCGCGCGCTCAGCAGCTACAAAGGCAAAGTCACGGTGGTGTTTTTTGGCTATACCCAGTGTCCGGATGTGTGCCCCACCACCCTGAGTGAGATCGTGCAGATCAAGCAAGCCTTGGGGGCGGACGGCGAAAAAATACAAGCCGTGTTTGTGACGGTGGATCCCGCACGCGACACGCCCGAGGTGCTGCGCGCCTACATGGGCAATTTCGATCCGAGCTTCATCGCCTTCGTGCCCACCCCCGAGGAGCTCGAGCGCGTGGCGCGAGAGTTCAAGATTTTTTATCGCAAGGCGGAGGGCAAAACGCCCACCAGCTACACCATGGAACATTCGGCGGGCGCCTACGTGTACGACACGCAGGGGCAGCTGCGGCTCTATACCCGCTATGGCGCGGGGCCAGAGCCCTTGTTGCACGATGTGCGGCTATTGCTCAAGGCCACGCCCCGCTGAGGGCGCGGCGTGCAGATATCAGGCGTATTCGGCCAGCGCGGTTTTCATTTTCTTGAGCGCGGCGGTCTCGATCTGGCGAATGCGCTCGGCGCTCACACCATACTCGGCGGCCAACTCATGCAGCGTCATGCCGCCACTGCCGTTGTCTTGCACCTTGAGCCAGCGCTCTTCCACAATGCGTCGGCTGCGGGGGTCGAGCGCTTCGAGGGCTTGGGCAATGCCTTGCGTGGCCAAGTAGTCACGTTGCTCGGCGGCCAGCACGGCGGTGGGTTCGTGGCGGGCGTCGCTGAGGTAGGCAATGGGGCCGTAGGCTTCTTCGCCGTCGTCACCGGGGCTGGGGTCTAGGGCCACGTCGCCGCCGGCCAAGCGCATCTCCATCTCCATCACTTCTTCAGGCTTGACGTTGAGCTCGTGCGCCATGCGCTCGATTTCTTGCGGGCTCAATTGCTCGCGCACTGCGCCTTCCTCACTGGCCTCGGCCTTGAGGCCTTGGCGCATGGAGCGCAGGTTGAAGAAGAGTTTGCGCTGGGCCTTGGTGGTGGCCACCTTCACCAAGCGCCAGTTTTTCAGGATGTACTCGTGAATCTCGGCCTTGATCCAGTGCATGGCGTAGCTCACCAAGCGCACGCCTTGTTCGGGATCGAAGCGGCGCACCGCCTTCATCAGGCCGACGTTGCCTTCCTGAATCAGATCGGCGTGGGGCAGTCCGTAGCCCAGGTACTGGCGCGAGACCGAGACCACCAAGCGCAGGTGCGACAGAATCAGCTTTCCAGCCGCTTCCAGATCGTTCTCGTCGCGCAGCTGGCGCGCGCAATGTTGTTCTTCTTCTTGCGTGAGCAAGGGCAGGCGATTGACCGCCGAAATATAGGCATCCAGATTGCCCAGCGGCGGCACTAATGCCCACGGATTACTCACCGTCAATGCATTGGCTTGTGCGTTCATGGGGAACCTCCAGAGGTAAACAATTAGGTTCTATATTAGCACTCTTTTTGACGGAGTGCTAAGTCCTTGATGGCCAAGGGTTTACCCGAACTGGAGTCGGAAAAAACCTCCGCTTATCCCGTGTTGCGCAAGCCCGCCGCAATCCCGTTGATGGCGATGTGAATGCCCCGGCGCGCCCGCTCGTCCTGGTCCGCAGCGCGTTTGGGGTTACGAAAACGGCGGATCAACTCCACCTGCAAGTGGTGCAGGGGGTCGATGTAGGGGAAGCGGTGGCGGATGGAGCGGGCCAGGGCAGGGTTGTTGGCCAGGCGCTGGCGCGTACCCGTGATGCGTGCGAGCGCGTCGGCTGTGCGCAGCCATTCCCCCTCAATCACGCCAAAGATGCGCTTGCGCACGCGCGCATCGGGCACCAAGCTGGCGTAGCGCGAGCCCAGGGCCAGGTCGCTCTTGGCCAAGACCATGTCCATGTTGGAGAGCAGGGCCCGAAAGAAGGGCCACTCGCGGTACATGCGCTGCAACAAGGCCAGGGCCTGCTTGGGCTTGAGCGTGGGGTGGTCTTGCACAAAGGCGTCGATGGCCGCGCCAAACCCCATCCAGCCGGGCAAGGTGATGCGGCACTGACCCCAGCCAAAGCCCCAGGGAATGGCGCGCAAATCCTCAATGCGCGGCTGCCCCGTGGCCGAATCCTTGGGGCGGCTCGCTGGGCGCGAGCCAATGTTCAACTCGGCAATTTCGCGAATGGGCGTGGCGTTGAAAAAGAACTCGGCAAAGCCGGGCGTCTCGTAGACCAAGGCGCGGTAAGCCGCCATGCTGCGCTCGGAAATCCAAGCGGCGGCGGCCAGAAACTCGGGCGGGGCCGGGGTCTCGTGGCGCAGCGCCGTGGCCTCCAGGGTGGCCGCCACCAAGGTCTCCAGGTTGCGTCGCCCAATCTCGGGGTTGGCGTACTTGGAGCCGATCACCTCGCCTTGTTCGGTCAGGCGAATTTGCCCGCGCACCGTGCCCGGGGGCTGCGCCAAGATGGCCTCGTAGCTCGGTCCGCCCCCGCGCCCGACCGTGCCGCCACGGCCATGGAACATGCGCAGCGTGAGGGGCGTGCGCCGCCCGGCCGAGAGCTCGTCAAACAAATCGACCAGGGCGAGTTCGGCTTGGTAGAGCGACCAGTTGCTCGTGAAGATGCCACCGTCCTTGTTGCTGTCGCTGTAGCCGAGCATGATGTCTTGCTCGCCGCCGCTGCGGCGGACCAAGTCGGCCACGCCCGGCACCGCGTAAAAGCCCCGCATGATGCCGGCGGCGCGCTGCAAATCGTCAATGGTCTCAAACAGCGGTACCACGCCCAAGGCCAGCACGCTCTCGGCCCCACCCAAGGGCCCTTGCAACAAGCCCACCTCTTTTTGCAGCAACAACACCTCGAGCAAGTCACTCACTGTCTCGGTGTGGCTGGTGATGTAGTGGCGAATGGCGGCCTCACCATAGCGCGCGCGCATCTCGCGCGCGGTGGCAAAGATGGCCAACTCCTTCTCCGTCAACGCCGCGTAACGCCCCCCATGCACGCGCAGGGCGCGGGCGTCACGCAGGAGCTGGCTCAGCAAGGCCACGCGCGCGTCCTCGCCCAGCGCCAAATAGTTCGGGCACACGCCAGCTTGCGCAAGCAAGTCGGCCACCACGCGCTCGTGCTGGTCCGAGCTCTGGCGCAAATCCACCGTCGCGAGGTGAAAGCCAAACACCTCCACCGCCCGAATCAGGGGCTGCAAGCGCGGCCCGATCAAGGCGCTGCTGCCGTTGGCCCGCAGCGACGCTTCAATGGTGCGCAAATCCGTGAGCAGGTCCTCCGCACGGGTATAGGGGTTTTGCGGCTCGATCGCGTGGCGCGCGGCATCGCCCCCGGTGAGGGCTTTGAGCGTGGCGGCGAGCTGGGCGTACATGCCGGTGAGCGCGAGTCGGTAGGGCTCGTCTTGGCGGTGCGCGTTTTGGTCTGGGGAGCGCTCGGCCAAGGCGCGCATGGGCGGCGTGACCGAGACCAAGAGCCCCGACATGGAGAGCTCTCCCCCGAGCAAATGAATTTGCGTGAGGTAATGACGCAGCGCCACCTCGCACTGGCGCCGCAAAGCGTAACGCAGGGTATCGGCGTCCACATTCGGGTTGCCGTCGCGGTCGCCGCCAATCCACTGGCCCATGCGCAAGAAGGCGGGTAGACCCTCATGACCGAGCAAGCCCTCGAGTTCGGCGTAGAGGCGTGGGATTTCCGTGAGAAAGGTCGATTCGTAGTAGCTCAGGGCGTTTTCAATTTCATCGGCCACGGTGAGTTTGGTGAACCGCAACAAACGCGTTTGCCACAGCTGCACGATGCGCGCGCGCAGGAGCGCCTCGTTGTGCGCGAGCTCGCGCTGGGTGAGGGCGTCCACCGTCTGGGCCTGGCGCGTGCGCACCGGGGTGGCTTGCGCGCGCAAGGCGTCGCGTTGGGTCAAGAGCTGGGCGATGTCGCGCTCGGCATCCAGAATGCTCTTACGCTGCACTTCAGTAGGGTGCGCGGTGAGCACGGGCGAGACGTGAAAGTGACGCAGCAGGCGGGCGATCTCGCGCGGCGCATGCCCAGCCGCGCGCAGCCGCTCCAGGGCCAGGGTGAGGCTGCCGTCCTGCGCGTGGCCTGCGCGCTCATGCACTTGGCGGCGGCGCAGGTGGTGACGGTCCTCGGCCAGATTGGCCAAGTGGCTGAAGTAGGTAAAGGCGCGAATCACCCGCACCGCATCGTCGCCACTCAATCGAGCGAGCAACTGGCGTAGCCCGGCCTCGGCGTGTGCATCTGCGTCACGGCGAAACTTCACCGAGAGTTTGCGCACTTGCTCGACTTGCTCAAATGCCTCGGCGCCCTCGAGCTCACGAATCACATCGCCCAAGAGGCGTCCGAGCAAACGGATGTCTTCCACCAAGGGGCGTTCTTTGTCGAGTTGGGGGGAGCGACGGCGGGGGGACGGCATGTTGTCGATTCACTTTCACAAAAGGGTCAGGAGGGTCCATCCAGGGCTTGCGCCGCGCCCTCGAGCGCGGGAGATTGTGGGCTGTCGATCACCCACACCGGAATGGATTGGAGGTAGGCGCGAAAACGCCCCTTGGCTTCAAAGCGCGCCCGAAACGGAGACAACGCGAAGCGCGCGCCCAGGCGCGGCACGATGCCCCCGCCAATGTAGACACCGCCTTGGGCACCCAAGATCAAAGCCAAGTCGCCCGCCACGCTGCCCAAAAAGCCGCAGAACATGGCCAGCGTTTGCCCCGCCAAACCCTGCGGGTCGTCTTGCGCGCCTTGCAAGACATCCGCAGCGTGGACGAGCGGCGCGCTCGTTTGGCCTTGCACCTGTGCCAAGGCGTGATAGAGCGCGAGCAGACCCGCCCCGCTGAGCACCCGCTCGGCCGAGACATGGCCATGCTGGGCTTGGAGGTGTTGCACTACGGCGAACTCTTCGGTCGTTTGCGCGGCCAAGCTCACATGCCCGCCTTCGCCGGCGAGCGGCGTCCAGCCTCCTTGCGGGCGTGGCAGCAGTCCGGAAACCCCAAGACCGGTGCCCGCCCCCAACAAGGCCTTGGGCGCGCGTTCTTGCGCCACACCGTGGCCCACGGGGCGCAACACGTCGGCTTTCAAAGTGGGCAAGGCCAGCGCGAGCGCCGTGAAGTCATTGAGCACCAACAACCGTGAGAGACCGAGCGAGGCGCGCAGGCCCTCGACCGAAAACCGCCAGTGGTGATTCGTCATCGCCACGGCGTCGCCCGTCACGGGGTTGGCCATGCCCAAGCTCGCCGCCACGGGCAATGGCAAGCCCGTTTGCGTGAGGTAGGCCCGAATGGCCGCCTCCAGACTCGCATGCGCGGCGCAGGGCAAGGTCAACACCGATTCAATGGGGGCTCCGGCCTGGGCTTGCCAGCCCAGGCGTGCGTTCGTGCCGCCAATGTCACCCACCAAACGGGGGCCCTGCAAGGGTGTCGGGCAGTCCGGCGCACGCGACTCGACCATGCCTACTTCCCCTGGGCCATCGCGCTGGCCATGGTTTTGCCCAACTCCACGCCCCATTGGTCAAAGGCGTGAATGCCCCAAATGGCCGCCTGGTAAAACACCTTGTGCTCGTAGGCCGCGATCAAGGCCCCCAAGTGGCTGGGGTCGAGTTGGGGCAGCCACACGGTGCTGCTGGGCACATTGCCCTCGAAGGCGCGGTGCGGCGTGAGGCGATCGGCATCTTGCCCCGCGGCTTCTAGCAAGGCGTGCGTGGCGGCGGCGCTGCGGCCCTCGGCCAAGGCGCGCGCCTGCGCGCGCAGGTTCAACAGCGTGACCCGGTGGTGCTCCGCCGCCAACGGCAGGGGGGTGTGCTCTTGCAAGACGCCAATGAAATCGATGGGGATGCGGTGCGTGCCTTGATGAATGAGCTGGAAGTAGGCATGTTGGCCGTCAATGCCTGGCCCGCCCCAGACCACCGGCCCCGTCTCAATGCCCACAGGGCTGCCATCGACATGCGTGCGCTTGCCGTTGGACTCCATGTCCATCTGTTGAATGAAGCGCACGAAGTTGGCCAAGGCCACTGGATAGGGCGCCAAGTGGTGCGTGGGCATGCGCTGGAAGTTGCGGTTCCAAATGCCCAGCAATGCCATGTGCAAGGGCAGGTTTTGCGCGGGGGAGGCTTGTCGCACATGGGCATCCATCGCGGCCCCGCCCGTGAGCAGTTGGGTAAAGGCGTTCTCGCCAATCGCCATGGCCAAGGGCAAGCCAATGGCCGACCAGATCGAGTATCGGCCGCCGACCCAATCCCAAAATGGAAACACGCGCTCGGCGTGAATGCCCGCCGCCACTGCGCGCTCGGGCGCCGTGGTCACGGCCGCCCAATGCGCACCAAGCCCGGACGCGGGGCAACCGGCGTCGGTGAGCCAGCGTTGCGCCGAAGCCATCAAGGTCAAGGTCTCTTGGGTGGTGAAGGTCTTGCTTTGCGCCACAAAGAGCGTGCGTGCGGGGTCGAGCCCCCGCAGCGTTTGGTAGAGCGCCCACGCGTCCACATTGGAGACGAAGTGCACCCGCACCGCCCCGGCGGGGCAAGCACACGCCAGCGCGTCGGCCGCCATGCGCGGCCCAAGGTCTGAGCCGCCTATGCCCAAGTTCACGACATCGGTAATCGGGGCTTGGGTAAAGCCCCGCAAGTCACCGCGGTAGGCTTGTTCGGCAAAGGCCAAAAACCGCTGGCGCGTGATGCGCACTTGGGTGGCCACAGCCTCGCCCCAAGGCGGGTTGGCCGCATCCGAGCCACGCAAGGCCACATGCAAGACCGCCCGGCCTTCCGTGGCGTTGATCGGCTCGCCCGCAAAGAGTGCGGCGAGTTGGGCGTCCACTTGGCTTTCGTCGGCCAGGGCCTGCAGGGCCTTGAGCACTTCGTCGTCCACCGCTTGGTGGCTGAAGTCGAGCCGCAAGCCCGCGGCCTCTAGGGCATAACGCGCCTCACGCTGGGGCTCGCGCAGCAGCTCACGCAAATGGGGACGGGGCGCGGCGGCGAGCGCTTGCAGACGCTGCCAGGCGGCGCGTTGCGCGGGGGGCACGAAGGGCGTTGGCGTCATCATGGGCTTGATTGTGCAAGACGGCTGGACTCGCGCGCCAAGGTTTCCACTTGCGCCCAATCGGCCTGGGCGAGCAGCTGGGGCGGCGTGATCCAGGAGCCGCCCACCATGGCCACATTGGGCAGGGCCAGAAATTCCTGCAAATTGGCCGCAGAAATGCCGCCCGTGGGGCAAAACTGCATGTCGCCCAAGGGGCCGTGCAGTGCTTTGAGCATGTTTAGGCCACCGGCTTGGGCGGCGGGGAAGAGCTTGGCCAGCCGAAACCCCCACTCGCGGGCTTGCATGATTTCACCGGGCGTCATCACGCCGGGCATGAACGGTAGCCGCGCGTCCACGGCGGCGCGCACCAAGGACTCGGTCATGCCGGGCGAGAGCGCGAACTTCGCACCGGCGTCTCGCACCTGGGCCAATTCCTGAGCCTGCGTCACGGTGCCCGCACCCACCACCATCTCCGGTACCGCCTTGGCCACCGCCTCAATGGCGGGGAGCCCGGCGGCATGGCGCAGGGTGATCTCCATCACGTCCACGCCTCCGGCGAGCAAGGCGCGCGCCAAAGGCACGGCTTGCGCCACGTCGGTGATCACGATGACCGGTACCACCCGCGACTGAAACGGGGGACGGCTAAAACAGGGGTTGGTCGTCATGAGGCATCTCCAAAAAGTTCAAGCAAGGGCGAGGCACCGGCTTCGGCGCTGGCGGCATGGGCCCGAAAAAGGGCAAAGAGGTCACGGCCATTGCCGCGCGCCGAGGCCGCGGTGTCGGCAGGTGCATTGGGCCGCGCGGCCCACTCGGCGGGGTCCACCTCCACCGTGAGGCGTTGCTGGTCGCAGTCGAGCGTGATCAGATCCCCCTCGCGCACCTTGCCAATGGGGCCGCCCATCACCATCTCCGGCGTGACATGGATGGCTGCGGGCACCTTGCCGGATGCGCCAGACATGCGGCCATCGGTGACCAAGGCCACCTGAAACCCCCGATCCTGCAACACGCCGAGCAATGGCGTGAGCTTGTGTAACTCGGGCATGCCATTGGCGCGCGGGCCTTGCTGGCGCACCACGGCCACAAAATCGCGCTCGAGCGTGCCCGCTTTGAAACGCGCTTCGAGTTCCTTCTGGTCCTGCACCACCACGGCGGGGGCGCACACGCGCCGGTGCGCGGGTTTCACGGCCGAGACCTTGATGACCGCGCGCCCCAAGTTGCCGCGCAAGACCTGCAAGCCACCATCGGGGCTGAAGGCTTGCGAGAGGGGACGCAGCACGGACAAGTCGCCGCTTTGGGTGGGTACATCGCGCCAAGCCAAGCGGCCTTGGTCCAACCAAGGCTCGCGCAAATGCGCCCGCCAACCCCGCCCGAGCAAGGTTTGCACGTCTTCGTGCAGGAGGCCGCCATCCAATAACTCGCGCATCAAAAAGCCCATGCCCCCGGCGGCGTGGAAATGGTTCACATCGGCCGAGCCGTTGGGATAGACGCGGGCGAGCAAGGGCACGATGGCCGAGAGCTCGGCAAAGTCGTCCCAGTCGATCTGCCAGCCCCCCGCGCGGGCCATGGCCACGAGGTGCAAGGTGTGGTTGGTCGAGCCGCCCGTGGCGAGCAAACCCACCATGCCATTGACCACCACTTCGGCGCTGAGTTGGTGGCCCATGCCCAAGGTGATGTCGCGCTGTTGTGCCAAGGCCACCGCTTGCTGTACCGTGGCGCGGGTGAGCGCAGCCCGCAACGGGGTGCCGGGGTTGACGAAGGACGAGCCCGGTAGCTGAAAGCCCATGATCTCCATGAGCATCTGGTTGGAGTTGGCCGTGCCATAGAAGGTGCACGTGCCTTCGCCGTGGTAGGCCGCTTGCTCGGCTGCGAGCAGCGTGGCCCGATCGGCCTTGCCCTCGGCAAAGCGCTGGCGCACCTGGCTTTTCTCGGTGTTGGATAAACCCGAGGTCATGGGGCCCGCAGGCACGAAGGCCACGGGCAAGTGCCCGAACGGCAACGCCCCCATGAACAGGCCGGGCACGATTTTGTCGCACACGCCCAGCAGCAAGGCCGCGTCAAACACCCCATGCGAGAGGCCCACCGCCGTGGCCATGGCAATCACATCGCGCGAAAAGAGCGAGAGCTCCATGCCGCTGTAACCCTGGGTCACGCCATCGCACATGGCGGGCACCCCCCCGGCCACTTGTGCGGTGGCGCCTGCTGCCCGTGCGGCCTCGCGAATCTGTTCGGGATAGTGCTCGTAGGGCCGATGCGCCGAGAGCATGTCGTTGTAGGCGGTGATGACGCCCAAGTTAGGCGCGCGCTCCTGGGTGAGCATGAGCTTGTCGGCCACGGGCATGGCCGCGTAGGCGTGCGCGGCGTTGGCGCAACTCATGCCCGCACGATAGGGGTCGGGGCGCTGGGCCTGCGTGATCACGTCCAGATAGGCTTGGCGCGTGGACTGACTGCGCGCGGCAATGCGCGCGGTCACGGCCACCAACGTGGGGTGGAGTGGCGGGTGCATCACGCCTCCTCAAACCAGCTCAAATCCTCGCGCGCCATGAGCGCGGAGGAGGCCGCTGGCCCCCAAGAGCCCGCGGGGTAACTGCGGGGTTTGTCGTCGAGCGCCTGCCAGCCGCGCAAAATGGGCTCGACCCAGCGCCACGCGGTCTCGAGCTCGTCGCGCCGCATGAAGTGCGTGAGCCGCCCCTTGATCACATCGAGCAGCAAACGCTCATAGGCTTCGGCACGGCGTTTGGTCGAGCTCGACTGCAAATCCAACCCCAACTGCACGGGGTGGAGCATCATGCCCGAGCCCGGCTCTTTGACCATCAAGCTCAGGTGGATCGATTCCTCGGGTTGCAAGCGAATGATCAAGCGGTTGGGTTGTTGGCTCGGGTTGCGCCCAAAAATGGAGAAGGGTTGATCGGCAAACTCAATGATGATTTGCGACTCGCGTTTTTGCATGCGCTTGCCCGTGCGCAGGAAAAACGGCACATGGGCCCAGCGCGCATTGTCAATATGCGCTTTGAGCGCGACGAAAGTTTCGGTTTGGCTGTCGGCGGGAACACCGTCTTCCGCCTTGTAGCCGTGCACCGCCTTGCCTTCGGCCACCCCCTCGGTGTATTGGCCGCGCACCGTGTCGCGCTTGATGGCCGCGAGGTCCATGGGGCGCAAGGAGCGCAGCACTTTTAATTTTTCATCGCGCACGTCGTCGGCGTTGAGCGAGACGGGGGGCTCCATGGCCACGATGCACAGG
>VEQC01000199.1 GCA_018883455.1 Limnohabitans sp.
GGCGTACCGGCCAAAACCCCGCGTGACATCGTGGAGCGGCTCAACAAGGAAGTCGTCGCGGCCTTGCAAGCCCCGGCGGTCAAGCAAAAGCTGCTCGAGCTCAACATCGAGCCTCACCCCAGCACACCGGCGCAAGCCAACGAGTGGTTGCAATCCGAGATCAAGCGCTGGGGCGACGTGATCCAGCGCGCGGGTATTCAAAAGCAGTAAGCCGCCTAGCGGCGTTCGAGTCGCACGAAGGCGTAGCGCAAGCCGCTGGCCGCCTCGTGCGATTCCCGAGAAACTTCGCGCCAAGCCGCGTCGAAGGTGGGCGCGTAGGCGTCGCCCGCATAGTCCGCGTCAATCTCGGTCACCACGGCATGGGTGGCCAGGGGCAGGGCGAGTTGGTAGATTTCTGCCCCGCCCATCACCCAAGGTTGACTGGCAGAAGGGCATAAGGCCAGCGCCTCTTGCAGCGAGTGCGCCACCTGCGCCCCCTCGGCAAACCAATGGGGCTGGCGCGTGATCACCACGTTGAGGCGACCGGGCAGTGGCCGAAACCGTGGCGGCAGCGAATCCCACGTCTTGCGCCCCATGATCACCGGTTGCCCAAGTGTGGTGGCTTTGAAGTGCGCCAAATCCTCCGGCAAGTGCCAAGGCATTTGGTTGTCGCGCCCAATCACCCCGTTGCGCGCGCGCGCGAAGATCAAACCGAGCGTCATGCCGTCAAACCGCCACGGGGGCTTTGATCGCCGCGTGGCATTGGTAGTCCTGAACGTCGAAATCCTCGAATTGGTAATCAAAAATCGACGCCGGTTTGCGGCGGATGTGCAGGGTGGGGTAGGGGAAGGGCGGACGGCGGAGCTGCTCTTTCACCTGCTCGTGGTGGTTGCTGTAAATGTGGCAATCGCCGCCCGTCCAGATGAAATCGCCCACGTCGAAATCACATTGCTGGGCGATCATGTGCGTGAGCAAGGCGTAGCTGGCGATGTTGAACGGCACCCCCAAAAAGATATCGGCGCTGCGCTGGTACAGCTGGCAACTCAAGCGGGCCCGCTCGCCTGGCGCTTGCGCGGGGGCGACATAGAACTGAAAGAAGGCGTGGCAGGGCATCAAGGCCATTTTGTCGAGGTCCGCCACATTCCAAGCGCTCACAATGATGCGGCGCGAGTCCGGATTCGTTTTCAGGGTTTGCATCACCTGTGCCATTTGGTCGATGTGGCCGCCATCGGGCTTGGGCCAGCTGCGCCACTGCACGCCATACACCGGCCCGAGATCACCGTCTTCGCGCGCCCACTCGTCCCAAATGGTGACTCCGCGCTCGCGCAACCAGTTGTTGTTGCTCGAACCGCTGAGAAACCACAGCAGTTCTTGGATGATGGAGCGCAAGTGCACCTTCTTGGTGGTGACCAGCGGGAAACCTTCTTGCAGATCAAAGCGCATCTGGTAGCCAAACACGCTGCGCGTGCCGGTGCCGGTACGGTCCATTTTTTCCACCCCATGGGTGAACACGTGCTGCATGAAGTCTTCGTACTGGCGGCGGATGGGTTTCATAGCAATGGGGCAACAGCGACCCGCGAGGGTCTTGGGAGAACAACACCGCTGAGTTTATCGGCTCAGACCCGTCCCGCGTTCGTGCAGGGCTGGCCGCAGGGAAAGCCGCCTTACCGGTGTGAAGAGGCCCGCCCCCCGTTGGCGCAGGAAGGGTGCTTGCCGGGTTGCACTTTTGCGACAAACGGATTCATGATGTGCCACAAATAAGCCTAAATAGGTATTAATTTATCATTTTAATATTTGACGAAGGTTGAGATTGGTGCGACATTGCGGAAGTTTTTTCGCCTCAGGCGTGACCAACCCGCCATGGATGCTTCTGCGCCTCAATCACCGTCCAACGAACTCGCCAGTGCTTATGAGCGCTGCGATCCGGCCTTTTTGCGGCAGTGGTACGAGCGCCAGGAAATCGACGAATCCACCTTGGCGCGTACCGCCTGTCTTTCACTCGCCCAAGTGCGTCAACTCCTCCAAGGCGGCGACAGCTTGTTTTATTCGGCGGCCGCCAAACGCCAAGCGTACCGGCGCCTGATGTTGTTGCTCGGGGCCGATCCGCCCTATGCCGAAGGCTTTGAGCCCCCTCCGCAGACCACGGGCGACAAGCCCACCGGCTCTCAGGCCCTGGCCCAGATTGCCGATTTCACCGATACCCACCAATACTTGGACCACCAGCCGGTCGCCGATTTTTTTCGCGATTTGCGCCTGCGCATTCAGCACCAGTACCAAACCCTCTTGGCCCTGGGCTTTTTGGTGTTCGCTCTGGTCCTGCTCGTCTTCAACGATGTGTTGGAAGTGCCCGACTGGAGCCAATTCGACGTGGTCGCCTCGGTCAGTCCCGCACCCGCGCCACCCCCGAACCCGATAAGCCCCGCGCCCGTGGCCCCTGCCGCTGCGCAGATGGCATCGGCCGCAGTGGCGCCAGCCTCCGCACTGGTAAGCACCACACAGCCTGAGGTGGCCACTCCCGCCGCCAGCGCGGGGCAAGTGCCGCTGGCGCTGGCCCCGATGGCTTCGGCATCCGCACCAGTGCAAGCCGCCCTCCCCGCGAGCGCACCCGCCAGCGCGAGCATGACCGCTGCGGCCGTCAAGACCTCCGGCCTGTGCGGCCATGTCGAGCACGCCCTACCCGTGCTCGAACCCGCATCGGCCACCAAAGACGGCAAGTTTGTGTTCTTCAACCCTCAAGCCGACGTCACGGTGTGTGCCGTCGATGCCAATCGACAAGCCATCTTGCTGGCCCTGCGTGCCGGCGAAGGGCGCAGCGTCTATGGTGTGCCGCCGTGGCAGATCAGTGGGGCTGACCCGGCGAAGGTGCAAGTGTTTTTTCAAGGCCGGCGCATCGCCCTGCCCGAGCCCGCACCGCCTCGCTTTGTGTTGCAAGCGGTTCGCGTCACGCCGTGAAGCGCTGGGTTTGGCGCGGCTTGGTCAAAGCCATCCCCGCAACCCTCAACCCACCACGCGCCCGGGATTCAAAATACCTTTGGGGTCCAAGGCTTGTTTGACTTGGCGCATGAGGGCGAGCGCCGTGGGGTCCTTGAACTGCGGCAGCATGCCGGCCTTCATGCTTCCCACCCCGTGTTCGGCCGAAATGGAACCACCATGGGCGCGCACGCGCTCATAAACGATGGTATTGACCTGCGCCTCATGGGCGTCGATAAACGCCATCGGCGCCATGGAGGCGGGCCCCTGCACATTGAAGTGCAGATTACCGTCGCCCAAGTGGCCAAAATTCACCAGACGGATGCCCGGCACCGCCGCTTGTAGCGCTGCTTCAGCCTCGGCCACAAAAGCCACCATGGCCGACACCGGCACCGAGATGTCGTGCTTGATGTTGGGGCCCTCATCGGCTTGCGCCATCGTGATGCTCTCGCGAATGTGCCAAAAGTTGTGCGCTTGGCTCAGGTTCTCTGCCACCACCGCATCGGCCACACAGCCCGATTCCAGGGCGACCTCCAACAAATGCTCAAAGCGCGCTCGGGCGTGGGCTTCGGATTCGGTATCGGCGTTTTCCAACAACACGCAAAACGCGTGGTCCTGCCAGAGGGGCACCCGCAGCTGCGGATAGTGGTGATCCACCAAGGAGAGCGCATAGCGCCCCATCATTTCAAAGCCCGTGAGCCCCGGGCCCAAATGTTGGTGGGCCAGCCCCAGCAATTGCACCGCTGCGGCCACCGAGGGAACGGCCGCCCAAGCCGTGAGCGTGGCGGCAGGTTGGGGAAAGAGTTTGAGCGTGGCCGCGGTGATCACGCCCAGCGTACCCTCGCTGCCAATCATCAGGTGGCGCAAGTCATAGCCCGTGTTGTCTTTGCGCAAGCCGCTCAGGCCATGCCAGATGTCGCCGTTGGCCGTGACCACTTCCAACCCCAGACACAAATCGCGTGCGTTGCCAAAGCGCAGCACTTGCGTGCCACCTGCGTTCGTCGCCAAATTTCCGCCAATCGTGCAGCTGCCCTCCGAGCCCAAGCTCAGGGGAAAAAACAAGCCCGCCTCGCTGGCGGCGGCTTGCACCTGTTGCAACACGCAACCGGCCTCCACCGTGAGGGTGAGGTTTTCGCGGTCAATCGCGCGCACGCGGTTGAGGCGCTGCAGGCTCAGTACCACTTGCTCGCCCTGGGGGTTGGGGATCGAGCCAATCACGAGTCCGGTGTTGCCGCCCTGGGGGACTAGCGTGACACCGGCTTGGGCACACGCCCGCACCACTGCCGCGACTTCTTCGGTGTTGCCCGGACGCACCACGGCCAAGGCCTTGCCACGGCTGCGCTTGCGCCAATCCACCTCATAGGCGGACAAATCGCCCTCGGTGAGTACCGCGGCAGCGCCCAAGCGCTCGCGCAAGGTTTGAAGGAGGGCAGCGCTCATGGGGTCTCTCCAGGCAAAGGTTCAGAGGCGTTGGCCGCGGCACGCGCTGCGCGCAAACGCAAGCGCACGTGCAAAGCCACAGCCGTGAACAGCACCAAGCAAAGTAGGATTTCCAATCCAGCCAACCACTGGCTCGGTGGGGGGTCACTCCAGGCGCGCACCACGCCCTCGGT
>VEQC01000025.1 GCA_018883455.1 Limnohabitans sp.
GCGCAGACAAGACGGTCGGCCTCGCGGGCAATATCGGCCCCACCTTGCTCGACACCCTCACACAGGCCTTGGCATCGGCGCAATTGCCAGCCGTCTGGGTTCTGGAGCTCTCGAGCTTCCAGTTGGAGGGCGTGACGGAATTTGAACCCACCGCCGCCACCGTGCTCAACCTCACACAAGATCACTTGGACTGGCATGGCGACATGCAGGCGTACGCAAAAGCCAAACAGCACATCTTTGGGCAACAAGCCCTCATGGTGCTCAACCGGGACGATGCCGCCGTGATGGCCATGTTGCCCGAGCCCATCCGCGCCAAGTTGCAAAAGCCGCAGTGGCGCACCTACCTCACGTTTGGCAGCGACGTCCCCACCCGGCCCGGTGACTACGGGCTCGAGACCGTCAATGGCATGACTTGGCTGGTGCGGGCCTTGCCCGCAGATGAAACCCGCCGCCGCCGCGACGAAGAGGAAGAAATCCATCTCCAGCGTCTGATGCCAGCCGATGCCTTGCGCATTCGTGGCCGTCACAACGCCCTCAACGCGCTCGCCGCGCTCGCCCTGGCGAGCAGCACAGGCGCAGCGCTCGCGCCCATGCTCTACGGGTTACGGGATTACCGCGGTGAGCCCCACCGCGTCGAGCCTGTGGCGATCGTCAACGACGTGGAATATTTTGACGACAGCAAGGGCACCAACGTCGGCGCCACCGTTGCGGCTGTGACCGGTTTAGGGGCGGAGCGACGCTTGGTGGTCATCTTGGGCGGAGAGGGCAAAGGGCAGGACTTCGCCCCCTTGGCCGCACCCATCGCCCGGTATGCCCGCGCCGTGATATTGCTCGGCCGCGATGCCGATCGAATTCGCACCCAAATTCAGGACTGCGGCATACCCATTGCCCCAGTGGACGACATGACCGCAGCGGTGCAAAAGGCTCAAACGCTGGCGCAACCCGGCGATGCGGTGTTGCTCTCGCCGGCCTGCGCGAGCTTTGACATGTTCCGCAACTACGCCCATCGTGCGCAAGTGTTTGTGCAAGCCGTGCAAGAACTGGCAGTAAACAGCGGAGGCATCGCATGAGCATGGCGCGCGCGCAAGCTTCCGGCATGGGCTGGCGTTCTCGGTTGGCCGGGCTCTGGCCCCGTCGCGCCCCATCCGATGTGGACGCCTTGCCGGTGCGCGTGCACGGCACCGAGTTCGCCCGCACCACCGCAGCCCCGGTTCATGTGCGCGGCTTTGACCAACCGCTGGTGTGGGTCATCTTCACCCTCTTGATGTTCAGCTTGGTGATGGTTTATTCGGCGTCCATCGCGCTGCCAGACCACCCACGCACGGGCAGTCAGTTCACCCAGTGGCATTTCTTGCTGCGGCATCTGTTCTCGATTGGGGTGGCGCTCATCGCCGCCTTGTTGGTGTTTCAAGTGCCCCTCGACACCTGGGAGCGCTGGGCGCCATGGGTCTTTGTGGGCTCTATCGTGTTACTGATCTTGGTGCTCATTCCCTTCATCGGGCGTTCGGTCAATGGGGCGCGCCGCTGGATATCGTTGGGCGTCATGAATTTCCAGCCTTCCGAGTTGGCCAAACTCGGTGTCTTGCTCTACGCCGCCAATTACATGGTGCGCAAGATGGAGCTCAAGGAACAGTTCTTCGCCGCCGTCTTGCCCATGGCCGCCGCCGTGGCCATTGTGGGGGCCTTGCTCCTGGGCGAGCCGGACATGGGTGCCTTCATGGTGATCGCCGTGATTGCCATGGGCATCCTGTTCTTGGGCGGCGTCAATGCCCGCATGTTCTCGCTCATCGCGGCTTTGCTGGTGGGCGTGTTTGTGATGATCATCCTCACGTCCGAGTGGCGGCGCGAGCGCATTTTTGCTTACCTCGACCCTTGGAGTGATCAGCACAAGCTGGGCAAGGGCTACCAACTCTCGCACTCCCTCATCGCCATTGGTCGGGGGGAGGTGTTTGGCGTGGGTCTGGGCGGCAGCGTGGAAAAACTGCATTGGTTGCCCGAGGCGCACACGGACTTTTTGATGGCGGTGATTGGCGAGGAGTTCGGCTTTATCGGCGTGGTGATCATGATCAGCCTCTACATGTGGATGACGCGGCGCATCATGTACATCGGACGTCAAGCCATCGCCATGGATCGGGTGTTTGCCGGTTTGGTGGCCCAAGGCGTGGGCATCTGGATTGGCTTCCAAGCCTTCATCAACATTGGCGTGAACCTCGGCGCCTTGCCCACCAAAGGGCTGACCTTGCCGCTCATGAGTTATGGGGGCTCGGCCATTTTGCTCAACCTGATTGCGGTGGCCATCGTCTTGCGCGTGGACTATGAAAACCGTGTCCTCATGCATGGAGGGCGCTTATGACGCACAAGGTCGCCTTGGTCATGGCAGGCGGAACTGGCGGGCATATCTTCCCGGGGTTGGCCGTGGCCCATGGCCTGCGTGCACAGGGCTGGGAGGTGCATTGGCTGGGCGGCCCTGCGCCGAGCATGGAGAGCGAGTTGGTGCCCCCACAAGGCTTTCCTTTCGAGCCCATCGCCTTTGGCGGGGTGCGAGGCAAAGGCTTGCAATCTTGGTTTTGGTTGCCGCTGCGGTTGTTGCGGGCGTTCTGGCAGGCTTGGCGTGTGGTGCGGCGCTTGCGCCCGCAGGTGGTGCTGGGCTTGGGCGGCTACATCACCTTCCCGGGCGGCATGATGGCCGTGCTCTCGGGCAGCCGACTCTTGCTGCACGAACAAAACGCCGTGGCCGGTTTGGCCAACAAGGTTCTGGCCCAAGTGGCCGATGCGGTCTACACCGCGTTCCCCAAGGCCTTACCCCAAGCCCAGTGGATCGGCAATCCGTTGCGACAAGCCTTCCTCACCCAAGACGCTCCCGAAACACGGTTTGCCCAGCGCCAAGGGCCGCTGCGCCTATTGATCGTGGGCGGCAGCTTAGGCGCGCAAGCCCTCAACCGGGTGGTGCCGCAGGCCTTGGCCTTGTTGCCCGAGGGGCAGCGTCCGCTCGTGACCCACCAGAGCGGCACGCGTCATATTGAAGCCTTGCGCGAGGCCTATGCGGCCCACGGTGTGCAAGCGGAGTTGACCCCCTTTATTCAAGACACCGCCCGTGCGTTTGCGCAGGCCGATGTGGTCATCGCGCGCGCGGGCGCATCGACGGTGACGGAACTCGCCGCCGTGGGCGTGGCCGCATTGTGGGTGCCATACCCCTATGCGGTAGACGACCATCAGACGACCAACGCGCGCTTTCTCACCGATGCAGGTGCGGGCTGGTTGCAGCCCGAGTCAGAACTCACGCCGCAAGGGCTGGCGCAGTGGCTGGCGGGCTTGGACCGTGCCGTGCTGCTGCGTCACGCGCAAGCGGCTTATGCACAGCGCCAAGTGGCCGCCGTGCAAACCTTGGTGCAGGCCTGCGAAGCCTGTGTGCAACCGAAAGCGAGCGCATGAAACACGCCATCCGTCACATCCACTTTGTCGGCATCGGCGGCGCGGGCATGAGCGGCATTGCCGAGGTGCTGGGCAACCTGGGCTACACCATATCGGGTTCGGACTTGTCGGATTCTGCGGTCTTGCGTCGCTTGCAAGCCTTGGGCATTCGCACCCATGTCGGCCACGACGCCCAGCACATTCAGGGGGCTGACGCCGTGGTCATTTCCACCGCGGTGCAAGCTGATAACCCGGAAGTGGTGGCGGCGCATGCGCGCCTCATTCCCGTGGTGCCCCGCGCCGTGATGCTGGCCGAACTCATGCGCCTCAAGAGCGGCATTGCCATTGCGGGGACGCACGGCAAGACCACCACCACCAGCCTGGTGGCCAGCGTGCTGGCCGAGGCCGGGATGGATCCCACCTTTGTGATCGGGGGCAAGCTCAACAGTGCCGGCGCGAACGCCAAACTGGGTTCGGGCGACCACATCGTGGTCGAGGCAGATGAGTCCGACGCCTCCTTCCTCAACCTCATGCCTGTGATGGCGGTCGTCACGAATATTGATGCCGACCACATGGAGACGTACGGGCACGATTTCGCGCGCCTCAAAGCCGCCTTTGTGGAGTTCCTCCACCGCATGCCCTTCTATGGGGCTGCCATTTTGTGCATCGACGACCCCGCGGTACAAAGCATCCTGCCCGAAGTCTCGCGCCCCATCACCAGCTATGGCCTAAGCCCCCAGGCCCAAGTACGGGCTTTGAACGTCCGTCCTGAGCAAGGCCGCATGCGCTTTACCGTCAGCCGCAGCAATGGCGTGACCTTGCCCGACCTGGACGTGCTCCTGAACTTGCCCGGCGAACACAACGTGCGCAATGCGCTGGCCGCCATCTCCATTGCGGTTGAGTTGGGCGTGCCCGACGCCGCCGTGCTCAAGGCGCTGGCCGAATTCAAGGGCGTGGGACGCCGCTTCCAATTGCATGGCGACGCCCCGGCGCGCGAAGGCGGGGTGTTCACCTTGATCGAGGATTACGGTCACCACCCCGTTGAAATTGAAGCCACGCTCCAAGCGGCACGGGGCGCGTATCCGGGACGTCGGCTGGTGCTGGCGTTCCAGCCGCACCGCTATTCCCGCACGCGCGATTGTTTTGAAGATTTCGTGCGCGTGGCCGGCCTGGCCGATGCGGTCATGCTCACCGAGGTGTACGCCGCCGGCGAGGCCCCCATTGCCCATGCGGACGGTCGCGCGCTGGCCCGTGCCATGCGCGTGGCGGGGCAAGAAACACTGGTTTTTGTGGAGCAGGTGGCTGAGATGCCACGGGCCTTGTTGGACTTCGCCCAAGCGGGCGATGTGGTGATGTGCATGGGAGCGGGCTCGATCGGTCAAGTGCCCGGCAAAGTATTACAAATGGTGTCGGCGTCGACCACGCCTGGAGGTGCGCGATGAGCGAGCGGCGTTTTGACCCCCAACGTTCACGCGTGGCCGTGCTCATGGGCGGCCATTCGGCGGAGCGGGAGGTCTCTCTCATGTCGGGCACAGGTGTGCTCAAGGCCTTGCAATCACAGGGCGTCGATGCGCTCGCCTTTGACCCGGCCGAGCGGGAGTTGCACGAACTGCGGGCGTTGGGAGTGACGCATTGCTTCATCGCCCTTCATGGGCGATACGGCGAGGACGGTTGCGTGCAAGGTGCCCTTGAACTGTTGCGCATTCCCTATACCGGCTCCGGTGTGATGGCCTCGGCCATGGCCATGGACAAAGTCATGACCAAGCGCATTTGGACGGCGCTGGAATTGCCGACCCCAGCCTATGTTTGGCTCTCACCGCAAGCGCAAACCCCCGAGGCCCTCGACGGCATCGCAGAGCGCCTGGGCTTGCCGCTCATCGTCAAGCCCCCACGAGAAGGTTCCTCCATTGGCATCACCAAGGTGACCGAGGCGAGCCAAGTGCGTGCCGCCGCGGCGCTTTCCACGCGGTATGACGCCGACTTGCTCTGCGAGCAGTTCATTGAAGGCCTGGAGCTGACCTGTCCCGTCCTCGGTGAGGGCGACACCGCGCGCGCCTTGCCCGTCATTCGCATTGCCGCACCCAACGGCGACTACGACTACCAAAACAAATACTTCACCGACGACGTGCAGTACCACTGCCCAAGTGGGCTCGACCCCGAGGTGGAGGCCCGCGTGCAAGCCCTGGTGCTGGCGGCCTATCGGGCCTTGGGTTGCCGAGGCTGGGGCCGGGCGGACTTGATGTTGCGGGCCTCAGACCAGCAGCCCTTCCTCTTGGAGATGAATACCTCGCCTGGAATGACCAGCCACTCGCTCGTGCCCATGTCCGCCCGTGCGGCGGGGATTAGCTACGAAGCCTTGTGCTTGCAGTTATTGGACATGGCCCGTTTGGACACGCCGGAGGGCGCAAGCCGATGAGCGCCCGTTACGCCACCCAATACCTTCAGGCCAATCGGGCCGAGGAGGAGAGCGTGCCGCTCGATGTGCGACTCATGCACCTCTCGGCGTCTTTCCTGGTATTGGCTTTGGTGATCTACCTGGTGGTGGCAGCGTTGTGGAATTTGGTGCGGCTGCCCATCTTCGCGCTCGAAGGCATCACGGTCATGGGAGAAGTCTCGCACAACAACGCCGTGACCTTGCGCGCCAACGTCATGGGCCGCTTGCAAGGCAATTTTTTCACGGCCGACTTGGCGCGCGTGCGCAGCGTGTTCGAAACCGTGCCCTGGGTGCGTCACGCCAAGGTCGAGCGCGAATTTCCCAATCGCTTACGTGTGACCTTGCAAGAGCACCAGCCCGTGGCTTATTGGGGCGACGAGGGTGCTTTGCGTTTGCTCAACCGGCAAGGTGAAGTCTTTGAAGCCAACCTGGGCGAGTTGGAGGACGAGCGCTTGCCCCACCTCAATGGTCCGGACGCCGAGGCGGCGGGCGTGTGGCAAATGTTTCAGGTGTTGGGCCCGCCCTTGAAAGGCGTGGGCCTCAGTTTGGAGGGTTTGGAGTTGACCGGGCGTGGCAGTTGGCGCGCGCGGCTGAGCAAAGGCGGGGTCATTGAGCTCGGGCGGGGCACGTCAGCCGAAGTGTTGGCGCGGGTGCAGAAGTTTTGCGCCAGCCTGCCCCAAGTGGCCCAAAAACTGGAGCGACGTGTGCAGTCATTGGAGGCCGCCGATTTAAGGCATGAGAACGGCTATGCATTGCGCATGCGCGGGGTGATGACGTTGGAGCCGGCGCCCAAGCGCTAGGAACCCAAAGGAAAAGGCAGAGCATATGGCAAGAGAATACAAAGATCTGGTGGTCGGCCTCGACATCGGAACCGCCAAGGTGATGGTGGTGGTGGCCGAAATCATGCCCGGGGGTGAGCTCAAACTCGCCGGACTGGGGGTGGCGCCGAGCAATGGCTTGAAGCGCGGTGTGGTGGTCAACATTGATGCCACGGTGCAAAGCATTCAACAAGCTCTAAAAGAGGCCGAGTTGATGGCCGATTGCAAAATCGGCAAGGTCTACACCGGCATCACCGGCAGCCATATCCGGGGCATCAACTCCACGGGCATGGTGGCAGTCAAGGACAAAGAGGTCACTGCGCCCGATGTGGCGCGCGTGGTGGAAACCGCCAAGGCCATCAACATCTCGACCGACCAGCGCCTGCTGTTGGTGCAACCGCAAGAATTCGTCATCGATGGTCAGGATGTGCGCGAGCCCATCGGCATGAGTGGCATCCGGCTGGAGGCCAAGGTCCACATCGTGACGGGGGCCCAAAGCGCGGCGGAAAACATCATCAAGTGTGTGCGCCGCTGCGGTCTCGAAGTCGAGCACCTCATGCTCAACCCGCTCGCCTCCAGCGTCTCGGTGCTGACCGAGGACGAACGTGAGCTGGGCGTGGCCTTGGTCGACATTGGTGCCGGCACCACCGACGTCGCCATCTTTACGGGCGGTGCCATTCGCCACACCGCCGTCATTCCAATCGCGGGTGACCTCATCACCAGCGACATCGCCATGGCCCTGCGTACCCCCACCAAAGACGCCGAGGACATCAAAGTCGAGGCGGGCTTTGCCAAACAGCTCTTGGCCGATCCAGAAGTCATGGTGGAGGTGCCGGGGTTGGGCGATCGCAGTCCGCGCATGCTCAGCCGCCAGGCCTTGGCCGGTGTGATCGAGCCACGGGTAGAGGAAATCTTCTCGCTCGTGCAACAAGTGGTGCGTGAATCGGGGTTTGAAGAAGTGCTCTCCTCGGGCATCGTGCTCACCGGCGGCAGCGCCGTCATGCCCGGCATGATCGAGTTGGGCGAAGACATCTTCCTCAAGCCCGTGCGCCGTGGCATTCCCCATTACAACAGTGCCTTGGCGGATATGGTGGCGCAGCCCCGCGCCGCGACCGTCATGGGCTTACTTGAAGAGGCGCGCTTGGCGCGCATGCGAGGCTTCAAAGTTCAGCAAAAGAGCGGCAGTATGAAAACCGCCTTCGACCGTGTCAAAGATTGGTTTGTGGGGAATTTCTAACCATGAACACGCTTGCGCTCCAACCCCTGATGCAGCTCGTGCCGCCGCGCGTCTACCCGCGACGACGATGGCGACCTTGTTGCCGAGGAGCACCGCCTTCTTGAACACCCATTTCAAATTTTTCAAACATTCAAATAGCAAACAAATTCAAATTGGAGAAACTTATGAACATCGAAATGATTGAAGGCGAAGGCTTTAACTCCGGGACCCAAATCAAGGTCATCGGCGTGGGCGGCGGCGGCGGTAACGCAGTCGAGCACATGATCAAAAGCGGCGTCAAGGGCGTGGAGTTCATTTGCGCCAACACCGACGCGCAGGCTTTGCGCATGAGCCATGCCGACAAAACCCTGCAGCTGGGCAAAACCGGCCTGGGCGCAGGCAGCAAACCCGAGCGCGGCCGTGAGGCGGCCGAAGCGGCGATCGACGACATTCGCGCTTCCTTGCAGGGCGCCAACATGCTGTTTGTGACCGCCGGCATGGGCGGGGGCACGGGCACCGGCGCGGCACCCGTGGTGGCCCGCGTGGCTCGCGAAATGGGCATCCTCACCGTGGGCGTGGTCACGAAACCGTTTGAGTTTGAGGGCAGCCGTCGCATGGAAAATGCCGAGCACGGCATGGCCGAGCTTGAGGCCAATGTCGACTCGCTCATCGTGGTCCTCAACGAAAAGCTGATGGAAGTGCTAGGCGACGATGCCAGTCAAGACGAGGCTTTTGCCTACGCCAACGATGTGTTGAAAAACTCGGTCGGTGGAATCGCCGAGATCATCAACGTCGAGGCCCTGGTGAACGTTGACTTTGAAGACGTGCGCACCGTCATGAGTGAGACCGGCAAAGCCATGATGGGCACCGCCGCCGCCAGCGGTCCTGACCGCGCCCGCATTGCGGCCGAGCAGGCCGTGGCTTGCCCGTTGCTCGAAGGGGTGGACATGTCGGGCGCCAAGGGCGTGCTGGTGTTGATCACCGCCGCCAAGGGCAATTTGAAGCTCTCCGAGTCGCGCGAGGCCATGAACACGATCCGCAAGTTCGCCTCCTCCGATGCGCACGTCATCTACGGCACGGCCTACGACGAGTCTTTGGGTGACCAGATTCGCGTCACGGTGGTCGCGACAGGCTTGGCCGGTTCACGCCGCAATGCCCCGCAACTTCAAGTGTTGCGCAACGGCACCGACGCCACGCCCGCCGCGGTGGTGGCCAACAACGCGTCTTCGGCAGGCATTTTGGCGGCCGCTTCGGCTGGCCTCAGTGGTTTGGCGGCCGGCAAGTTTGGCAGCACCGCAGCCGCTACCGGCTCGGCGCAGCCCAATTACGAAGGCCTCGCCACCCCCAGCGTCTGGCGCACCAACCGTACCCAAGCCGCTGCCCGTGTGGACGCCTTGTCCTCTGGGGGCATGGACGACTACGAAATCCCCGCTTTCTTGCGCAAGCAGGCGGATTGATAGCCCCGGCCAATGGCCGGCATTGAAAAGATCCGATGCCCCCTCACGGGGGGCAGCGGTAAAATGCAGTCATGCTCAAGCAACGCACCCTCCGCTCACTCACCACCGCCGTGGGCGTGGGTTTGCACAGTGGGCAACGCGTCGAGCTCACCCTGCGCCCGGCCGCGCCCAATACGGGCATCGTTTTTCGGCGCGTCGATTTAGCGCATCCGGTCGATATCGCGGTGCAAGCGCAGGCTGTGACCGATACCCGTCTGGCTTCCACCATCTCGCACGAGGGGGCCAAGGTTCACACCGTCGAGCACCTGATGTCGGCTTGTGCCGGTCTCGGGCTCGATAACCTATACGTGGACATCACGGCCGAGGAAGTTCCCATTCTGGACGGCTCGGCTTCCTCCTTTGTTTTTCTGTTGCAAAGTGCTGGCATTGCCTTGCAGGACGAACCCAAGCGGTTTATTCGGGTCAAGCAAAAAGTGGAAGTGCGCGACGGCGAAGGCGCGCAAGCCAAGTGGGCCAAGCTCGAGCCCTACCACGGCTACAAGCTGAGTTTCCAGATCGATTTCAACCATCCCGCTGTTGACGCCACGGGGCAATGCGTCGAGTTCGACATGGACACCGGTCTCTATACCCGCGACATTGCCCGTGCCCGCACCTTTGGTTTCACGCGTGATGTGGAAATGATGCGCGCCAACGGACTGGCGTTGGGTGGGGGGCTCGACAACGCCATCGTGATGGACGATTACAAAGTCCTCAACAGCGACGGGCTGCGCTACGACGACGAATTTGTGAAGCACAAAATTCTCGACGCCATGGGCGACTTGTACTTGATTGGCAAGCCTTTGTTGGCCTCTTACTCGGCCTTCCGCTCGGGCCATGCCCTCAACAACCAACTCCTGCGCGCCTTGCTCGCGCAACCCGAGGCTTACGAAATCGTGAGCTTTGAGGACGAACGCCAGGCGCCCCCCGGTTTGGCCCAATTGGCCCCCGCTTGGTAAGCGCTGGGCCATGCCCTAGGCTGGCGACGCCCCGCAGGGCCATGCGGGATGAAATCACGGGCTCGAACCCCTCTTGGATCAGACCGGATGCACTCCGAATTCTCCGGCGTGATCGGCTAGGCCGGGGTGTCAGGGCGTCAGGCTTTAGCGCCCACGCCCACGACGATACTGGCTCGTCGATTGCGTCAATCGCTCGCCGCCTGTTTGCAACGCGTCCAACACTGGGCTGGCATGCGCGTGCGTGATGGCCAAGCCCAGCGCATCGGCGGCGTCCGGTCCCGGCAGGCCCGGGAGCTGCAGCAAGCGCTGCACCATGGCTTGCACCTGCGCCTTCTGCGCGCGGCCATGACCGGCCACCGCGCGCTTGAGTTGCAAGGCCGTGTACTCAAACACCGGCAAATCGGCGTCGACCAGCGCGGTGAGGCAAGCCCCTCTGGCTTGGCCCAGCAACAAGGTAGATTGCGGGTTGACGTTGACAAACACAATCTCCACCGCCGCGGCTTGGGGTTGGTAGCGCGCCACGACCTCCCGCACGCCGTCGAAGAGGATTTTCAGGCGCGCCGGCAGAGCGCGGGTTTGCACCTGATGGGTTTGGATCGTGCCGCTGGCCACATAGCGCAGGCGCGCGCCGTCCACATCCACCACGCCAAAGCCCGTGGTGCGCAGGCCGGGGTCAATGCCCAAAATCCTCATGGCAGCCTGGCCCCAGGCATGCGGGCCATGATGACTTCGGCCCGGCTGCTCAAATACTCGCTTTGCGGAAATTTTTCATAGTGTTTGGGACGGGGCAGCATGACGGCCAAACGCGCCGCTTCCCAGGGGCTGAGTTGCGCGGCCGATTTGTTGAAGTAGTGTCGCGCCGCCGCCTCTGCGCCAAACACCCCTTCGCCCCACTCCACATGGTTGAGGTAGATCTCCAGAATACGGGCTTTGTCGAGGACGGCCTCGAGCATGAAGGTCAGTATGAGTTCCTGGCCCTTGCGCAGCAGCGTGCGCTCGCCCGAGAGAAACAGGTTCTTGGCGAGTTGCTGCGTGATGGTCGATCCGCCCACGATCTTGTTGGGTTTGTTCTGCCCCGAACGTGCGGCTTGGAGTTCGGCTTTGGCATTTTTCTGCCACGCCTTCTCCAGAGCCTCCCACTGCACGCCATCGTGGCTGGCAAAAATATCGTCCTCCGAAACAATCACCGCGCGCTTGAGGTGAACGGAAATCTGTGCGCTGTCCACCCAGTCCTGCCGCCAGCGCAAAGCCCCCTTCTGGCTGATGGCCCACATCTGGCTACGCTCAAACGCCGTGGAGGCGGGGTTGACGCGCGCCATCCAGGCAATGCGGGCGAGAAAGGACAACTGCAGGCCAAGGAACCCCACCAGGACGCAAAGCACCAGCAAACGCAAGGACCGCCAGATCACGGCCGTCCCCCCATGGGTGCAGGGTTTTGCGCGTGCAACTGCAGATCGTGGCTGAAGATGAAGCGCGTGATCACCACCAGTTGGTCGGCTTGCTTGCGCATCGCGGGGCTGAACGCGCCAAAGGGGCCGGCCGCGCTGGCAATGGCTTGCGCGCGACGGTCCAGCTCGCTGTTGCCCGAACCTTGTGCCACTTCCGTGGTGAGCACCCGTCCGTCGCCCTGCAAGGTGATGACCATGGTCAACTCCCCATAGAGCTTGCGCCCTTGATGCTCTGGAAAATAACGAGTGCCCCGCTCCTCAATGCGCCGTCGCATGGCATCGTAGTAAAGGGCAAACGGTACTTCCCGTGTAGCCGGGCTCACATAGTGGCGACGTGGGCGTTGGTTCTCCTCCTGAATCCGCTCCTCGATCTCGGCGAGCAGCTTGAGCAATTGCCGCTGGCGCTGCTCCCACTCGGCTTGTTCGCCCGGCGTTTGCGCGGCCTGTGCGGCAGGGGCCTTGGCCAGGGCTTGCTTGACCTGTTGTAGCAAATCGGCTTGGGCGCGCTGCATTTGCGCCAATTTCCGGCGCAACGCTTCGGCGCTGTCGCCGCTTTGGGTTTGCGCCGAGTGGGGCAGGGGGGATTGCGCACGTCCGGTTTTGGCTTCGCCCCCACCGGCGAGCGTGGTTTGCGCCAAGGCTTGCGGGTTTTCGGCTTCAGGCGCGCGCGCGCGGGTGTTGACCAGAATCACCTCAAGGGCGGAATCTTGAAAAACGCGGTTGAACGTTTCAGGTGCGGCCACCCGCAGGGACAGAATGGCGGCGTGCAGGGCAATGGACACCGTGAAGGCGATCTCCAAGGGCGTCCAAGCACGCGGCCCCTTCATGCGCTCGGGCCCTCTGGCGCGGCCTCACTGGGCGCTTCGTCCACGTCAACGGCAATCGCAATCGGCCCTGCGGCCAGGTCTTCTTCATCTTCCTCGGCGGCCGCGTCCGCCGCTGCGTCCAGCACCGCGAGGAATTGGGCGCGCACATCGAGGCTGATCAGATCCAGGTCACCCAACTGTACGCGTACCCGCGCGCCCCGAGGTAAGTCAGCTGGGCAGCCGAGCACCGGAAAGACCAGCGGCCAATCGTCCGCGCGCGCCATCGGGGGCAGGCCGGGGAGTTGTTTGAAGACGGTCGCTTGCAAGGTATCGATGCCTTGGTCTTGCAGGTGCTTGAGCGTCCAGTAGCGCTCCATGCCCGCTTGGTGCCCGTTGTAGGCGGTGTATGCGGCGTCAAAGGCCGAGATGATGGCGAGTAACGCGGCATCTTTGGGCTTGAACGGCGCGGCCAGAGCTGCAGTGGCCCCGTGGCGGGCGCAGGCAATGATTTGCCATTGGTTGACCAAATCGGTGTAGCGACGCAGAGGCGAGGTGCTCCAGGCGTAGCAAGGCACACCAATGCCAGCGTGGGGCAGGGCTTTGGTGCCCATGCGCACCTTCACCCCCGGAGCCAAGCTGGCTTGACTGCGGTAGATGGCGGGTACGCCCAAATCGGCAAGCCATTGTCCCCAACGGCTATTGGCCAAGATCATGGCCTCGGCCACGATCAAATCCAGTGGCGCGCCTCGCTGGCGGATGCCGATCTCAACGGCTTCATCGCCGCGCGGCCCCTCTGGCGGCGCGGAGGGAATGTGGAAGGTGTAATCCGCACGCGTGAAGTTTTCGGGCTTGCCTCGGACCACCTCGCGTTGGGATTTGAGGTGTTGCGCCAATCGAAAAAGGAACGCCAATTCCGCATGGGGCAGATCGGCGCCCGTGCGCGGAGCCTCTTGTGTGAGCCAGTCCGCGGTGACCACCGAATCGAGTTGGTCGTGCCGCAGGTTTGCCACGATGGGCACTTGTTCGAGCCGCGTTTCATGGCGCAAGATGGCCAAGGTTTGGGCGTCAAACACCACGTAGAGGGAGACGGCTGGACAAGCCCGCCCCGCCTGCAAGGTGTAGGCTTGCACAAGCGCGTCGGGCAGCATGGTGATTTTGTGCCCCGGCATGTACACCGTGGAGAGACGTTGGCGCGCGACGCCATCGGCCGGACTGTCCACCGACAAGGCCAAGCCCGGGGCGGCAATGTGAATGCCCACGGTGACTTCGGCGCTGCCCAGACCCCGCACCGACAAGGCGTCGTCAATCTCGGTGGTGTGGGAGTCGTCAATCGAATAAGCCGCGACATCGGCTGTGGGCAAGGTGTCCGTCAACGCGGGCACCGCCAAGGGCGGAAAACCCGTACCTTTGGGGAAGTACTCCAGCAGAAAACGCTGCCAGTGGAATTGGTAGGCCGATGAAATCGCGCCGGCCTTCTGCAAAAGGGCCAACGGGGCCAGGTGTGTGGCGCGTGCGGCGGCCACGACCGCTTTGTATTCCGGCGCGTTCTTATCGGGCTTGAACAGGATGCGGTAGAGCTGTTGGGCAATGGGGGGGGGGCAGGTGCCCTGGGCAAGGTCCTCGGCCCAGGCGTCGATTTCGGCTTGGATGCGCTGTTTTTTCTCGATCGCGGCGAGCGCCTGCGCAATCACCTCGGCCGAGGCTTTGCGAAAGCGGCCCTTACCGGCTCGGCGGAAGTAGTGCGGCGCTTCGTGCAGGCGTAACAGGGCCGCCACCTGTTCGGCCAAACTGGGCTGGGCATTGAAATAGTCCTTGGCCAAATCGAGAAATCCGAACTCTTCCTCCGGCGCGAACTCCCACGCCAAGGCGAGATCAATCCCCTCACAGAGCGTGCGGGCTTGCCCCAGCAATGCAGAGGGTTCGGGCTGGCCGAATTGGAGCAGGACATGGCTGGCCTTGACCTTCATGCGCTTGCCACTCTCGAGCTCGATCTGGCATGAGGCCTCGGCCTGGGACAAGACCCGACCCGTCTGGAATTTCCCAGCGTCTTCAAACAATGCAAACATGAGCGGATTGTCCCACGAGGCTGTGCTTTTTCCGCCCGAGGCGGGTACGGGCTGCGCGCTTCGGGGGATAATCTGGCCATGGCCATCGTGCTTCAAAAACCCCATCTGTTGGTTCGTCTGCGTCCTTTGGTCAAAGGCTTTGACGGGCCCTTGGCGTTTGCCATCTTTGTGCTGGCGTGCCTGGGCTTGGTCACCATGTATTCCTCGGGGTTTGCCAATGGCGCGCGCTTCTTTGACCATGGCCGCAACATGCTGATCGCGGGCTTCATCATGTTTGTGGTGGCGCAAATTCCCCCCCAGCGGCTCATGGCGCTCGCGGTTCCCCTCTACACCCTAGGGGTGGCATTGCTCGTGGCGGTGGCGCTCTTTGGCTTGACCAAGAAGGGCGCGCGCCGTTGGCTCAACATTGGGGTGGTCATTCAGCCCAGCGAAATCATGAAAATCGCCATGCCACTCATGTTGGCGTGGTGGTTCCAAAAACGCGAGGGTCAGTTGCGCACGCTCGATTTCATCGTCGCCGGGCTTTTGTTGGTGGTGCCGGTGGGGCTGATTGTGAAACAGCCGGATCTGGGAACGGCCATTTTGGTGCTCTCGGCGGGGCTGGCCGTCATCTTTTTCGCGGGCATGAGTTGGTGGCTCATCATTCCGCCCATTGTGCTGGGGCTGGTGGGCGTGGTGCTGCTCATTCTGTTTGAGCCCAGCTTGTGCGCCGACGGCGTGCGTTGGCCGGTTTTGCACGATTACCAGCAGCAACGGGTCTGTACCCTGCTCGACCCCACGCGCGACCCGCTCGGGCGGGGTTTCCACATCATCCAAGGCATGATCGCCATTGGCTCCGGGGGTTTTTGGGGCAAGGGCTTCATGCAAGGAACCCAAACCCACCTCGACTTCATTCCAGAGCGCACCACCGACTTTGTGTTTGCCGCTTATTGTGAGGAGTTTGGCTTTGTGGGGGTCCTGGTCCTCATTGCGGCGTTCCTGTTCCTCATCATGCGGGGCCTGACGATCGCCGTGGAGGGCCCTACGCTGTTTACCCGGCTGCTGGCGGGATCCATCACCCTGAGCTTGTTCATTTATGTCTTTGTGAACATGGGCATGGTGACCGGCATCCTGCCGGTGGTGGGAGTTCCCCTACCGTTTATCAGCTACGGTGGCACGGCCATGGTGACCCTGGGCCTGGGTTTGGGCATTTTGATGTCGGTGGCCAAGTCCAAGCAGCTCGTGCAGTCCTGACGCGCGCAGGGTTGTCGGCGCGCTCCTACAATGCCTTCATGAGCGCACGAAACCCCCCTCTTGACCGCTTGGCCATCGCCAGCAGCCTCCTTCTGGAGCCCTATGGGCTAGACGAGTCTGATTTACGCAAAGCCTTGGCCGAAATCCGAGCCCACAAAGTGGACGACGCCGATCTCTATTTCCAATACACCCGCAGCGAGGGCTGGAGCTTGGAGGAGGGCATCGTCAAAACGGGTTCATTCAGCATTGACCAGGGCGTGGGCGTGCGCGCCGTCAGTGGCGAGAAAACCGCCTTTGCCTACTCCGACGACATTTCCCAGGCCGCCCTCATGGACGCGGCGCGCACCGTGCGCAGCATTGCCGCGGCCGCGCGCAATGCCCGTGTCAAGCAGCCCGCCACGCGCGAAGTGCGCGGGCGTGCCCTCTACCCAGGGCTCGACCCCATCCAAACCCTCGATAGCGCTGCCAAAGTGGCCTTGCTTGGCCGCGTGGAGCAGCGCGCCCGCGCCAAAGATCCGCGCGTGGCGCAGGTCATGGCGGGCTTGGCGGGCGAGTATGACGTGGTCTTGGTCGCCCGTGCCGATGGCACCTTGGCCGCCGACATCCGCCCCTTGGTGCGTCTGAGCGTGACCGTGATTGCCGAGCAAAATGGTCGGCGCGAAATGGGCTCGGCCGGGGGCGGCGGACGCTTTGGGCTGGACCATTTTGACGATCACCTCATTCAGGCCTATGTGGATGAGGCCGTCAACCAAGCCTTGATTAACCTGGAGGCCCGGCCTGCCCCCGCAGGTGAGATGCCGGTGGTGCTCGGCAGTGGCTGGCCGGGCATTTTGTTGCACGAAGCCATCGGCCATGGTTTGGAAGGCGATTTCAACCGCAAAGGCTCGAGTGCCTTCAGCGGACGGCTCGGGCAGCGCGTCGCCGCCCCGGGGGTCACGGTGCTCGACGACGGCACCTTGGCCGATCGGCGCGGTTCACTCAACGTGGACGACGAGGGCTGTCCCACCCAAGCCACCGTCCTGATCGAGGACGGCATCCTCAAAGGCTACCTCCAAGACAGTCTCAACGCCCGCCTCATGGGCGTGCGCCCCACCGGCAACGGTCGCCGCGAAAGTTATGCCCATGTGCCCATGCCGCGCATGACCAATACTTATATGTTGGGGGGAAACCACACCCCCGAGGAAGTCATCGCCAGTCTCGACCGTGGCCTGTATGCGGTCAATTTCGGCGGTGGACAAGTGGATATTACTTCCGGCAAATTTGTTTTCTCGGCCAGCCAAGCCTATTGGGTGGAAAACGGCAAGATCCAATATCCCGTCAAAGGCGCGACGTTGGTGGGCAATGGGCCCGATGCCCTCACGCGCGTGAGCCTCATTGGTAACGATCTCGCGCTGGACCCTGGCGTGGGCACCTGTGGCAAAGAGGGGCAAAGCGTTCCGGTGGGGGTGGGCCAGCCCACCTTGCGCATCGAAGGCTTGACCGTCGGCGGCACCGCTTGACGCAAACGCTGATTTTTGTGTTACATTCAAAACCATGAATGCGGCTCGCTTTTATTTTGCTTGGTTTTATTTCTCACGCCCCACCGGCGGTCGAGAGGTTTGAGCCCAGCCCAAAAGCGGACACAACCCCACACCACCGCCGGAATCTCCGGCGGTTTTTTTTTGTATCCCTGGAATCCTTGACATGAAAACCCAAGAAACGAACTACCCCTACGGTGAGAAAACCAGCCAAACCGACGATCAACGCATCAAGGACATCACCGTGCTTCCGCCTCCAGAACACCTGATTCGCTTCTTTCCCATCCAGGGCACCCCGGTGGAAAAGCTCATCACGCGCACGCGTAAATCCATCCAGCAAATCGTCCATGCCAAGGACGATCGCTTGCTCGTGGTGATCGGCCCTTGCTCGATCCACGATCCCGCGGCTGCGATGGACTACGCCCGCCAGCTCCTGCCCCTGCGCAAGCGCTATGCCGATACGCTGGAGGTGGTGATGCGGGTGTACTTTGAGAAACCCCGCACGACCGTGGGCTGGAAAGGCTTGATCAACGATCCTTACCTTGACGAGAGCTTCCGCATCGATGAAGGGTTGCGCATCGCGCGTCAGTTGCTCATTGAGATCAACCGCCTGGGCTTGCCCGCAGGGAGCGAATTCCTCGATGTGATCAGCCCACAATACATTGGCGACTTGATCAGCTGGGGCGCCATTGGCGCGCGTACCACCGAGAGCCAAGTTCACCGCGAGTTGGCCTCCGGTTTGTCCGCGCCGATTGGCTTTAAAAACGGCACCGATGGCAACATCAAAATCGCCACCGACGCCATCCAAGCGGCCGCGCGCGGCCACCATTTCCTCTCCGTGCACAAGAACGGGCAAGTGGCCATCGTGCAAACCCAAGGCAACAAGGATTGCCACGTCATCTTGCGCGGGGGCAAGGCGCCCAACTACGACGCCCAAAGCGTCGCCGCAGCCTGCCAGGAGCTTGAAGCCGCCAAACTCACCCCCGCCCTGATGGTGGACTTCAGCCACGCCAACAGCAGCAAGCAACACGAGCGTCAGGTGGTGGTCGCACAAGACATTGCCGAGCAAATTCGCGCCGGCTCGCGCCAAGTCTTTGGCGTGATGGTGGAGAGCCACCTCAAAGCGGGTGCGCAAAAATTCACCCCGGGCAAGGACGACGTGGCATCCCTGGCATACGGCCAGAGCATCACCGATGCCTGCATTGGCTGGGACGACAGCGAAAAAGTCTTGTCCATCCTCTCCGACGCCGTGCGCGCGCGTCGGGGCTGACCGCCGGTCCTGCCGCGCCCCCCTTCGCCGTCAGCTTGGGCTCCTGCCGGGCACTGGCAGACCGGGTGCCTCAGATCGCGTCAGGGGTGGGGTGCAGGTGCGCCCGCGTTCGGTGCCCATGGCGCGTCATGCGCCGTCATCACTTGAGTCCGCTTTCGCGCGCAAGCCTTCGAGCAGGCGTTGGTGAACGCCCCCAAAGCCGCCATTGCTCATGCACAAAATGTGGTCTCCGGGTTGACTCGCGTGCAGCACTTGGCGAACCAATGCGTCAATGCTGGGGGCCGTTTGGGCGCGCGTGCCCATGGGGGCGAGCGCGGCGGCGGCGTCCCAATCCAGTCCCCCGGTGTGGCAAAACGCTTGATCGGCGCCTTCCAAACTCCAGGGCAGCTGCGATTTCATGGTGCCAAGCTTCATGGTGTTGCTGCGCGGCTCAAACACCGCCAAGATGCGGGCCTGGGGCCCCAACTGACGGCGCAGGCCATCGATCGTCGTGCGAATGGCCGTGGGGTGGTGGGCAAAGTCGTCATAGACACGCACACCATGATGCTCGCCGCGCAACTCCATGCGCCGCTTGACTGACTTGAATACCCCCAGGGCTTCAATGGCCTGCGCCGGCGGTACGCCCACATGACGTGCCGCGGCAATCGCTGCCAAGGCATTCATCACATTATGTTCGCCCAATAAGTCCCATTGCAAAATGCCCTGGGCATTATCGCCTTGCATGATTTCCAGGCCGTCCTCGACTTGTATGGCATGCCAGCCCACCCCTTCACCAAAGCGCTTTGTACCAAACCATTCCAGCTTGGACCAACAACCGCGC
>VEQC01000200.1 GCA_018883455.1 Limnohabitans sp.
GCGTCACACAAGGCGCGAACGTCTTTTAAGTATTGGCGCTGCAGGGGCGTGACGCCACCTTCGCCTTGAATGGTTTCCACAAACACCGCACACACCCTGGGGTCGCGCGCGGCTTCGCGCATGGCCGCGATGTCGTTGACCGGCACCCGCAAAAAGCCCTCGGGCAGGGGGCCAAAGCCTTCCTTGATTTTTTCATTGCCCGTGGCGGCCAGCGTGGCGATGGAGCGACCGTGGAAAGATTTTTCCAGCACGATGATGTGGGGCACCGCAATGCCTTTGCCGTGACCAAACTTGCGCGCGAGCTTGATCGCGGCTTCGTTGGCCTCAAGACCTGAGTTGCAAAAGAACACATTCGTCAAACCCGAGAGCGCGACGAGCTTGGCCGCCAAGGCCTCCTGACCCGGGATGTGATAGTAGTTACAGATGTGCATCATCTTGGCCACTTGGTCTTGCAGGGCCGGAACCAGTTTGGGGTGGTTGTGCCCCAGGGTGTTGACCGCAATGCCCGCCAAGCCATCGAGGTAGCGTTTGCCTTGGGTATCCCACACGCGCACGCCATCGCCATGGGACATGGCCACGGGCAAGCGGCCATAAGTGTTCATGGTGTGCGGAGAAGCGGCGGGGACAGTCATGGAAACCTCGAATCAAAAGAAAAAAGACCCAACGCGCGTTGAGCCTGGAGGTTTCATTTTAAGAGGGCTCGCGCCGCTTTGGACACCCCGTGCGATGCCCCTGGTGGCGGACGGATCCGTAGGGGTAAAAGGGGCGTCAAGTCTTATATAAGATACAATACTCGGATCGGACCTTGGGTCCTTTTTGCCTGCTTTATCCACGCTGACATGACCCCCCAATCCAGCCAAGAAGTGATCATTTTGGGTGTGACCCACGATGGCAAGACCTTCCGGCCCAGCGATTGGGCCGAGCGCCTGGCAGGCGTCATGAGCCAATTTCGCCCGGGCGGTGCCCTGCCGGGCGACCGCATCAGCTACTCCCCCTGGTGTGTCCCCAACACATTGGATGGGCAAAAATGCGTGATCGTTCACGTGGATTTGCGCGAAGCCGAGCCATTGGCGTGGAGTTTTGTCATGAACTTCGCCAAAGACAACGATTTGCAGGTGCTCGAAGCCTGCATGCTGCCCGACGCCGGTGCCACGCCGGCCCACGCGTCCGCCACGCCCAAAACCAATCCCACCACCTGATTTCTCCCGGCAGACGGGCACAAAAAAACCGCCCGAAGGCGGTTTTTTTGCTTTGCGGACAGCGCACCCAGTTCAAACGGCAGCCGGTCAAGCCGGCTGGGCGATGCCTGAGAGGGTCAGGCGGCCAGGGCGAGCGCCTTGACCTTGGCGGCCAGGCGGCTCTTGTCGCGAGCGGCTTTGTTCTTGTGGAAGATGCCTTTGTCGGCCACGGTATCCACCACGGCTTGCATCTTGGTAAACAAGTCGGTGGCCTTGGCTTTGTCGCCGGTGGCGACGGCCTTCTCCACGTTCTTCACCGCGGTGCGGTACTTAGAACGCAGGGAGGAATTGTGGGCGTTGAGTTTGACATCCTGGCGGGCGCGTTTGCGGCCAGATGCCAGGCGGGGGTTTTTCTTCGGCTTTCCAGAGGCCATGGTTTAAATCCTTAGGTTTGAGGATGATGTCAGCAAAGCCGACCATTCTAACACTACACTGCGGGGGTGTCGCTCTTCAAATCCGCTTCGGTCGTCTCGGGCCTGACCCTGGTTTCGCGCATCACAGGCCTGGTGCGCGAACTCCTCATCGCCAGCGCGTTTGGCGCGAGCGCCCTGACCGACGCCTTCAACGTCGCCTTTCGCATCCCCAACCTCTTTCGCCGCCTCTTTGCCGAAGGGGCCTTCAGCCAGGCCTTCGTGCCGGTGCTCGCAGCCACGCGCCAGAGCGAAGGGGACGAAGCCACCCAGCGCTTGATCGCCCAAGTGGCGGCATTGCTTTTCTGGGCGTTAGTGCTCACTTCCATTGTGGGGGTCGTGGGCGCTCCCGTACTGGTATGGCTGCTGGCCAGCGGCCTGCAAGCCAGCGGGGGCTATGACCCGGCCGTCACCATGACGCGTTGGATGTTCCCCTACATCGCTTGCATGTCCTTGGTCGCGGCGGCGGCGGGGGTGCTCAACACCTGGAAGCGGTTTGCCGTGCCTGCAGCCACCCCGGTGCTGCTCAATTTGGCCATGATTGGCGCGGCCCTTTGGGGTGCGCCCGCCCTGGCCAGCCACGGCTGGCCAGCCATTTATGCCCTGGCGGCAGGCGTCATGCTCGGAGGCCTCTTGCAGTTGCTCACCCAAGCCCTGGCGCTACGCCGCTTGGGATTGCTCCCCGCCCTGGCTTGGCGGCCTCGCGACTTGGCCGAAGCGGCCCGCGCGCCGGGCCCTAGGCGCGTGCTGCAACTCATGGCGCCGGCCTTGCTGGGCGTGGGGGTGGCGCAAATCTCCCTCATCATCAACACCCAAATCGCCTCCCACCTCACCCCGGGCAGCGTGAGCTGGCTGAGTTATGCCGATCGCCTCATGGAGTTCCCCACCGCTTTGCTCGGGGTGGCCTTAGGCGTGGTGCTCACCCCGCAGCTGGCGGCGGCGCGGGCCGCCAAAGATGACCAAGCCTACAGCGACATGCTCGACTGGGGCTTGCGCTGGGTGTTGATGCTCGCCTTGCCGTGCGCCATCGCGTTGGCGGTTTTTGGAGTGCCCTTGGTGAGCGCGCTCTTTCACTACGGGGCTTTTGGCGCGCGCGACGTGGCCATGACCGCCCACGCCTTGCTCGGCTACGGCGTGGGTTTGCTCGGCTTGATCGCCATCAAGGTGCTCGCGCCCGCCTACTTTGCCGATATGGACACCCGCACCCCCGTGCGCATCGCCATCATGGTGCTCATCACCACCCAGTTGCTCAACGTGGTGTTGGTGCCCATTTGGGCACACGCAGGCCTCGCGCTCTCTATTAGCCTTGGCGCTTGGCTCAACGCGGCTTGGCTACTTTATGGTTTGCGCCGCAAGGGGGCGTACCGACCCCGCCCCGGCTGGTGGGGGTTTGTGTTGCGCGTGGTCTTTGCCAGCCTGTTGTTGGGTGCCGGATTGTTCTGGGCGGCCCAATCCTGGGATTGGGTGGCGGGCCAGGCACAGCCTTTGCAACGAATTTTGTGGCTTTTTGGCGTCTTGATCGGGTCTGGGGTGGTTTACTTGGGAGCCCTGATCGTGTCAGGATTGGAACTGCGCGCCATGTGGCGACGCTAAGCCCACGCGAGGGGAGAGGCGGATGGACTTTAAATTGGAAGTGCCCACGGCACTCGAATACTTTGCATCCTTGGTGCAGAGTGATGCCCACTTTCCACTTCTGGAGGCGGCGGTCAGCTTGTCCCAGATCGAGTACCCGGAACTCGACATCGAGGAAGTGCTCCAGCAAGTCGATGGCCTCACGCAGCGGGTCAAGGCGCGCTTGCCCCAGGACGCAGGCGCCTTACACCGCTTGCGCATTCTCAACAAATTCTTTTTCGATGAGTTGGGCTTCGGCGGCAACCGCAACAACTACTACGACCCCGACAACAGCTATTTGCCTGTCGTCTTGCGCACCCGCATGGGCATTCCCATCAGCTTGGCCGTGCTGTGGCTCGAAGTGGCGCAGGGCATCGGTTTGCAAGCCCGCGGGGTGGGTTTTCCGGGCCATTTTTTGGTCAAGGTGCGCTTGCCCTTCCCGCATGAGGGTCACGTGGTGATCGACCCCTTTGATGGGGAGTCCTTGAGCAAAGAGGAACTGCGCGAGCGCCTCCTGCCGATTCATGCCGAGAGCGGGCTTTTGCGCGACGCGAGCGATCTCTCGGACGACATGCTCGGTTTTTACCTGCAAAGCGCCACTCCGCGCGAGATCGTGGCGCGCATGTTGCGCAACCTCGAGGAGGTCTACCGCGCGCAAAGCCATGACGATGCCCTGCATGCCGTGCAGGCCCGCTTGGCGGTCTTGCTGCCCACGCACGCCGCCAGCGAGGACGACGATCGCGCTTGACCCGTGCGTTAAAGCTGTCTTGACGCAGGCTCGCCTTGCGGGGCGGCCTTAGGCCACCACCACGGGCGCGCCTGCACTGCGAGGCCCGATCACCCCAATCTCATACACCGTCTCGCCTTGTGCGCGCAGGGTGGCGGCGCAGGCGGCGGCCTCTTCGGCTGAGATCACCACCACCATGCCAATGCCGTGGTTGAAGGTGCGGTTCATTTCGTGCGCGTCAATACCAGCGGTGCGTTGCAACCAGGCAAAAAGCTCGCTTTGCGGCCAGCTGCCTTGGCGCAGGTGGGCCGCCAATTCGTCCGGCAGCACGCGAGGGATGTTCTCCAGCAAGCCGCCCCCCGTGATGTGCGCGAGCGCCTTGATGGGGTGTGCGGCCAAAGCGGCGAGCACCGACTTCACATACAAGCGGGTTGGCGCCATGATGGCCTCCCGAAATGGCACGCCGTCGAGCGTGGCGGGCAAGCCGCCATCGGCCTGCGCGCGCTCAATGCATTTGCGCACGAGCGAGAAGCCGTTGGAGTGCACGCCGCTCGAGGCCAAGC
>VEQC01000201.1 GCA_018883455.1 Limnohabitans sp.
ACCTTGGTGACCTGGGGGTTGGCCCAGCTGCCTTCGATGCGAAACTCCGAAGTGCCGGCCTTGGCCAGAGGTTTGCTCAGCACCAGTTGGGCGAGGAAGCTGGTGAGCCCAATGACCGGGTTAATGGTGGCCATGTAGAGCGAGGCGTTGCCCGCGTTGAGATCGGGCACCACCACCACTTTGAGAGACTGCGTCTCGCGCGCGATATCGGCTTGCCCCTCAATCAGTGCCGCGGCCGTCACCCCCTTCATCTGCAAGTTGTTGGTGTAGACCACGCCTTGCTCGATGCGCGCGTCACCGCGAAAGAAATCAAAAGCGAAGCCTTCGCGAAAGACATCACTGAAATCCAGCGAAAGGCGCCGCGGCAAGGCTTGCAAATTCAAAATGCCCAGCAAGCGGCCCGCCCCAGGTTCGGTCTTGAGGAACTGACCTTTCTCCACACTCACGTGCAATCGTCCGCCCAAGCTCGGGTAATCCAAGCTGGCGGGCGAGCCCAACCAATTGAGCTGACCTTCAATGCGCCCAGTGCCGCGTCGCACGGTGTCGGGCGTGCCCAAGCGGGTGAGCAGTTCACCGGAATCTTTGATGTCGAGGTTGAAGTCGAGCTGGGTGCGGCGACGCCCGCCGGGCTCGAGCAACCACTGCCCTTTACCCACAAAACTGGCTTCGGGAACCGTGAGGTTGAGTTTGTTGAGCACCCACTCCCGCGCCTGGGGCGTTCGGCCCGGACGGTTGACAGCCTCAATCTCCAAACGCCCGAGCTTTTTGTCACGCAGGGTGAGGTCCTGCACCACGATGTCGAGGGAAGGCAAGCTCTCTTTGGGCGAAGCGAGGATTTGATCCATGTCCGTGACCACACTCGGCGGCAGCACCAGATGGCTCAGACGGGCTTGCACTTGCGCAGGAGTATTGCCACTGGCGGGGCGCAAGTCGACCGAACCATTGACTTGCTCGGCCTTAACCAACAAACGCCACCAATCGCCCTGACGCGCGCCATTCACGCTCACGCGCTGGAGCAAGCGGTCCGCCCAGCGCAGCTCATCGACTTGCAAATTCAGTTGCGTGGGCAAATACGCCGTGGCGTCGCCCGCCGCCGCTTGCGCGCGCGCCGCAGCCCCGCGCGCCTGGATGGGATTGGAAACCGGTGCACCCGCCCACTCGTCCAGCACCGCGCTCCAGGCGTCCAAATCCAGACTCGGGTTTTGCACTTGCAGCGTCACGCCGCTGTTGGGCAAGGTCGGGCTCGCGACCGACCCCAGCGCAATGGCACCGGCGAGCACTTGGGCCTGCGGCGTCCCGAGATCGCGCTGATAGACGATCTGGAGTTGTCGGCCTAGGCTCACGCGCAACTGGTCTTGCGGCGCCCGGCCGCGATTGGCCGGGGTCTCCCGCGCCACCTGCGTCTCGATCCGCAGGGGCAGGGTGGCGGCGCCGGCTTTATTGGCCGGCGCGGGCAAGTTCAGGCCCAGGCCCCGCAAATCCGATTGGATCACCAACTCGGGCTCGCCTCGGCGCAAGGCCAGGTTGGCTTGGTAATCCGCCCGGCCCAAGGCGCGTTGCGCCACGCGCGTCACAAAGCCGAGTTCACGCGCCTGACGCAAGCCCTCCGCCGTGAACCCGCCTTTGATGCGCAAGTTGTTATCCGCACTCTCCGCGCCAGCGGCATCGAAGCGCAATCCCCCTTGAATTTCGGCATCGCCCCCGAGCATGCGAACCTTCATGCCCTGCGCTTGAAAACCGTTTTGGGTGATGTGGAGTTGGCCGCGCAGGCGGCTCATCCAAGGGGTGCCCGGCACCGCCTGGAGTTCATTGTCCGCAAACAGCACGCGCGCCTTGACATCGGTTCGCTGCGGTTTGTCTACCGGAATGCGCAGGTCCAAGCGGTACTCCGCCGCACCGCTGCCTTGGGCGCGCTCGAGTTGTCGCCCCAAGACCTCGTTGAGCGCGCCGCGCCCGAGGGTTTGCAGGAGCTCGGCCAAAGGCCCTTTGCCGTCGCCTTGAACCGTCACTTCCGGCTGGCGCAAATCGGGCACACTCGCCTCAATGCGTGTCCAACGCAGGTTGGGCGCCCCCTCTAGCCGGGCTGTGCCTTTGAAAGAAAGCCCACGCTGGCGAAAGCTCAACTCGCCCTCAATGCCTTCGAGCGCCGGCCAGGCGTTCGCGCGCGGCTGACCCGGCACATACAGGTAGCGGCCCGCGGTGATTTGCGCGCTGATGGCGAACTCTTGGTCCTTGGCCGGACTGAACAACCGCTCGTCGAGCGGCCCTTTGATGCGCACCTTCCCCTTGCGCAATTGCCCCTGGGTGACGGACTGCTCCACATAACTCAGCGCTTCGGGGGAGAGCGCCTCCGGCAAATAGCGCACCACCCGCTCCGCGCGCGCCCGCTCAAGATTGGCCGTAAGGTCGAGCCAGCCCAAGCCCTCCCCAGGTCGCCATTGACCGCTGAAGTCGCCCGCCAAATCGGCGTTGGCGATCCGCCCTTGACTCAAAGTGAGCTGCGCATTGGCAGCGCCCGTTTGCCACTGGAGTTGGGCACTGGCTTGGTCGAGCGCAATCTCCAAATGCTTGAGGCCGGCGTGCAGGGTCAGGCTGCCTTGCTGCCAGTTGACTTTCGCCTTACCGCCCTCTTGGTTCATGTCAAAGTCAGCGCTGACCCCTTGCACCCCGGGCAGGCGCGACCAAGGCGCGGGGGCCTGGGCGAGTTGACGCCAATGGAGGCCGCGCACGCGCCCCTTGGCCGCATACCGCCAGGGCGCGCCGTCTTGCCACTCCAGCGTGAGGCCCAGCAACTCGCCTTTGGGCTCGCCACCGGCCAACACCGTATGCCAAGGTGCGGGTAAGGGCAAGCGGCGCAGTACCTGGGCCAGTGCCTCCAAGTCCAGGGCTTCGGCGGTGAGGCTGCCCTGCTGAAAATTCTCACCCACCACGCGCAAGCGCCAATTGCCGCCGGGCCAACGCTCGCCCTCTTGGGTTTCAAACACCAAGCGCTGGCCCTGCACTTCCAACACCCCATCGGCTCGGCGCAGGCCCACACGCCCCTGCAAGTGCTTGAGGGCAAGCGTGGGTAGGCGCTGGCCCAACTGGGCGTGCACGTCCACCATGGACATGTCGAGCATGAGGTTGCGCGCCTCCCCCTGAACCACATCGAGCCAGGCGCGCAAAGCGCCTTGCCCCTTTTGGAGCCCGAGGTTCTCGCTCAAGGGCACCCATGCACCCAAGGCCGCGAGGTCCACCCGCGCCCAATCGACATAGGCCTCGCCACTCCAGGTGCGCCAATCGGCAGGGCGGTTCCCCGGCGATTGCTGAAACTGCCCGCGCAGGGAGAGACGTTGGCCCACCGTCTGCTCAGGCGTGGCATCGATGCGCCATTCATGGCGGTGGAGCACATTGCGCACGACGGCGTCGACCTCGGTCAGGCGCAAGGTGGGGCCGGTCTCGCCGTGTCGCAACGCATCGCGCCACTGCACCGTGCCGCCACGCACCACGACCTCTAACTGCGAGAACAACCAATCGGCGAACACCCCTTCTTGGGTCTCCCGCCCCATGGGCAGGCCGGCCATCCAAAATTCGCCATCGCCATCGCGCTCGATGTCGAGGCTCGGGTTTTCGATCAGCACCTGCTGCAATGACCCCCGCAGCAGCGACCAGGGTGAGAACGCCACCACCACCCTGGGCAAGCGCAACGCTTCCTCGCCTTGGAGGCTACGGATGGTGAAGTCCTCCACCTCCAGCCAGGGTTGGAGCCAGGTGCCCCCCACGCGCAAGGCTGCGAACTGCACGGGCAAGCCCAGCGCCTTGTAGGCCTGTTCTTGCAACTGCGGGCGGTACTCGTCGATTCGGGGCAAAATCAGACCATGCAAGACCGACCACAGGGCGAACACCGTCAGCCAAACGCCAACCGTCGACCAAAGCAGCCAGCGCAGGCCACGGGCCATGCGCTTGCGCAGCGCAGAAGGCGCGCGCGGAGTCACGATGTCGGATACGCTTGATTCAGTCATGATGGTGTGCACATGAGCGGAATTATCCCCTTGTCGATGCAAGATTTAGCCGCCCACTCGCGATTTGTCCAACGGCTGCGGCGCCGCTACGCCGACGACTTGGCCCTGCTCCCCCCCGGCGTGCCCACCCCTTCTGCCCTGCAAGCGGCTTATGAGGCCTTACGACACCGCCACGACGAAGCCGCCGCCTTGCGCATTTTGCGTCAGTTGGTCATGGCACGCTTGGCCCAACTCGACTGCCAACGCCAAGCCTCGCTGGCCGAAATCACCCAGGCCGTGACCGATTTGGCCGAATTCGCCCTGGAGACGGCCCTTCGCATCGCCCAAGACGAGCTCGACCTCTGGCATGGCCCTCCGCGCGCCCCCGACGGTTCGCGCGCCGTGCTCTGGGTCATTGGCATGGGCAAGCTCGGCGCTCGCGAACTCAATGTCTCGAGTGATATTGACCTCATCTACGTCTATAACGCCGACGGTGAAACCGACGGCAACGAGCAAGGCGCACGGCGCATCAGCAACCACGACTATTTCACCAAAGTGGT
>VEQC01000202.1 GCA_018883455.1 Limnohabitans sp.
CCCCTGAGACGCCCAAGAGCCCACTGCGTTTGTAGAGCAAGGTTTGGATGCGGTCGTGATCCCAGCCCTGCTCCAAGAGGTAGAGCAAGACGCCTGGGTCAAGGGCCCCGCTGCGACTCCCCATCATCAGTCCGTCCAAGGCCGAAAAGCCCATGGTGGTGGCCACGCTGCGGTGTTCGCGGGTGGCGCACAAACTCGCACCATTGCCCAAGTGCGCCATGATGACGCGCTGCCCCGCCCGCGGCGTGTGGGCTTGCAAAACACCGCTGACATATTGGTAAGACAACCCATGAAAGCCGTAGCGCCGAATGCCTTCTTGGCTGAGGGCGCGATCGATGGCGAAGGTGGTTTCCGTCGCAGGCAAGCTGGCGTGAAACGCAGTGTCAAAACACGCCACCTGCGGCACGCCAGGCATGGCCCGGATGAAGGCTTCCAGGGCGTCGAGGTTATGCGGCTGATGCAAGGGCGCGAGGGACTCGAGCGTGCGCAGTTGTGCCAAGACGGCTGGCGTGACTTCAACCGCCTCTTGAAAAAAGCGTCCCCCATGCACCACACGATGGGCGACGGCCGCGACGGGCGGTGCGCCGGCGAGTGTCGTGCGCAGGCACGCCTGCAGCGCATCGAGCGCGAGAGCAAAGGAATCGCCCGAACCGGTCAATTGGCGTTGCTGCGCCGCTTGATCTTGGCGGCGCCAGCTGAGTTGGGGCTGCCCGCCTGGCGCGAGACCCTCGATTTGTCCGCTAAAAATGGCCGTATCGACCCAGCCCGCGGCGGCGGGATACAGGGCGAATTTCAGGCTGGAGGAGCCTGCGTTGACAGCCAAAAAATTCATGGGTGCGCGCGACGGTGGTGGGCGATCAATTTGCCCAGCAGGGCCGAGGCGCTGCGGGTCAAGGGGGAGTCGGCTCGGCTGGTGAGGGCGATGGGCACTTGGGCTCCCATGACCACGCCACTGCCCATGGCCCCGGCAAGGTACTCCAGCTGCTTGGCAATCATGTTGCCGGCCTCTAAATCCGGGGCGAGCAAGATGTCGGCCTGACCGGCGACGGGCGAGGCGATTTGCTTGATTTCGGCGGCGTGGGTGGAGACCGCGTTGTCAAACGCCAGGGGACCATCGAGCACGCCCCCTTTGATTTGCCCGCGTTGCGCCATTTTGCACAGCGCCGCCGCGTCCAGGGTGGAAGGCATGGCGGGATTGACGGTTTCGACCGCGGCCAAGATGGCCACCTTGGGTTCGGTCACACCCAGGATTTGCGCGAGCTCGATCGCGTTCTGTGCGATGTCGGCTTTCTCCTGCAACGTAGGGGCGATGTTGAGCGCGGCATCCGTGATGAAGAGCGGCTTGGGGTACATGGGGGCTTCGAAGCGGAAGACATGCGACATGCGCCGCCCCGTGCGCAACTCGGGCTTGACCACCACCGCATGGATCAACTCGTCGGTGTGCAGGCTGCCCTTCATGAGCATCTCAACGTGTTTTTTGGCCGCCAGATCTGCCGCCACTTCGGCCGACGCATGGCTGTGGGGAGTGTCTATGCATTCCAGGCCGGTGAGATCGATGGATTCGCTTTGGGCCACCGCACGGATGCGCTTTAAGGGTCCCACCAACACCGGAATGATCAAGCCTTCTTGATACGCTTGGATGGCCCCGTGCAGGGAATCCGCATCGCACGGGTGCACCACCGCACAGCGAACCGGCTCGAGGTGCGCGCCGGTGGCCAATAAGGCCTTGTGGCGCGCGAGGGGATCAAACAAGGTGATTTGAGGGGCCTGAATGCGCGGGATGCGCAGCTTCTCGGTGGGCGCGAGCACCTGCGCCTTGCCGGTGATGATTTTTTCGCCGCGTTGGTTGAGGATCAGGCAATCGAGTTCGACCGTCTTTTTCTCTGCGTTCGTGGCCACACAGGTGACCGTCACGCTCAGGGTGTCGCCCACGCGAACCGGGCGGCTAAAGCGCAGGTTTTGCTCCAGGTAGATCGTGCCAGGCCCAGGGTAGAGGGTGCCCAAGACCGTGGAGATCAGCGCCCCACCCCACATGCCGTGACCAATGATGCCGTGAAACAGCGTGGCATTGGCGTACTCGGGGTCGAGGTGCGCGGGGTTGGTATCACCCGAGACGGCGGCAAAAGCCTGGATGTCGGCCAAAGTGAGGGTGCGCACCAGCTGGGCCGATTGACCCACGCGGATTTCATCAAAGGGATGGTTTTCAAACCATTCGGTCTCAGGGCTTTGCGGCGTTAGGTTCATGGCGCGTGTTTCGTCAAAAATTCATGTAGCCCAGTGAGCGGCTCAAAGCGCCCTTGCCGGTACACGAGGCGGGTGGGCCCCGCCATGCGGCGCGTGGGCTCCGAGTGCAGGGGGTCCCCGGGGTAACAAATGTGGCGCAGGCCTGCGTCGTCGTCAAAAGGCTCGGGGCGAATGCAAACGGGCGCACGGCCCTGCGCATAGTCCCACAGTTGCTGCAAACTCGGCCAAGCGAGGAAATCCGTCAAGGTGAGCAGCTGCGGGGGGGCGAGTTGCAATTCCCCCGCCCAGTAGGCGTGCAGGGCTTCCTCGGGGCCACACCAAACCGCCTCGACCACCTCACGTTGGTCCAGGGTGAGCGACTGGTCAGGGGGCATGCAGGCGAGGAAGAAGCGGGTGTCGAACCGCCGGTTCATGAGCGAGGGCAATTCGGGGGTGATCCAACGCGACCACGGCACCAAGTGATGGGCTTGCAGTGTCAAGCCGCATTCTTCTTGCGCCTCACGCAGCGCAGCGGCATAGAGGGCCAAGGCTTGGGCCTGGGTGAGTTCAGGCTCCGCCAGTGATTGACTGAGCTGGATTTGTTCTTCTTGGGGCAAATGCTGCAGCACCTGCGCATCCGATGGTTCGGTTTTGCCGCCGGGGAAAACGTGAGCCCCGCCGAGCAAGGGCAGGTTGGGATCGCGCCGCAACAACAACACCTCAAGGACTTTGTCGGGGTGCGGGCGCACGACCACCACGGAGGCGGAATCACGCGGCGTTTGCGTCACGCGCTCGCGCTGGAGTTCCATGGCGGGACTTTTGAAAACATCAAGTCCATTTTAAATCTCCCGCCCAAGGGCCTCGCTGCGCTGCCGCATGGATTTCGACACCGTTTGGCCCATTTGACGCCTGAAAAGTGTTGTTTTTTTCGACACCTCGAAAAAAGTTCACTTAAATCAATTACTTGCGAAAAAATCTTAATTTCGATTCTTTTTAATGGAAATTGAAACTTTAAATATTCATTTTAAAATTCCAGCTCGAATAAAGCATGCACATCCGCTCACGATTGTGATTTGACCGCCGATAGTTAATACCGGTAAATTCAATCCCCCGCGTTGCAATAGCATTGCAGTAGGAGCAACCTAGTGCTACTCGGGGCAGAAAAGAAAAGAGATCAATCATGGCCTGTTTCAAAATTCTCGTGACGAGTCAAAAAGGTGGTGTTGGCAAAAGCACAGTCAGCGCTAATTTAGCGGCCTATCTGCGCCGCCAGGGACAATCGGTCACGCTGATTGACTTTGACACGCACGGTTCTTCGAGCACTTGGCTCACGCGCGCGCCGAATGTGGGCATCACCGTGCAGCACCATGTGTTACCGCTGGATCAGGGAGGCAATCGCCCGATTCTCGACGCGCGTTTGCACCTGCGTCGGGCGGCTTCGAGCTCGGATGTGGTGTTGTGCGACTTGACTTGGACCGACTCGATCGCCGGTGAGCTGATGTTTGAGTACGACTTGGTGATTGTTCCCACCTCGGTGTCTGAAATTGAACTCGCCGCCACCGCGGGCTTCCTCAGCCGTCACCGCTGGGTGTTTGACTCGGCAGTTCACGCGCCCCCCACGCTCTTGCTCTGCCCCACCCGCGTGCAGCCCGAACAGCTCAAGAGCGATGTGTTCTCGCGCCAGCGCTTCCCGGTGAGCTTCATGCTCGCCCCACCCATTTTGGAAGCCCAATCCGCCCGTGAAATGTTCGAGCGGGGTTACCTGATGGACTTGCCAGACAACTGTGGTTTGTCGTTCAACGAATTTGGTCGCGCCGTTTGTGCGGCTCGTGAAATGCGAAAAGCCAGCGCCACGCCGCAGTTGCGCCAGGCGACTGCGCGCCACGCCAGTGGTGCGGTCTACCGCCACGAAGAGGCTCGCCAAGCGCCGAGCAGCACTGGCTTGCCGTCGCCATCCGCGGGCGTGCGCTCCAACATTCTGGACACATCGACCAAGCTCTCGAACCACTATTCGGTGCTTGGGCGCCATCGTCTGCAAAAAGCCGCCAACACCGATGCCACGCGCCAGCCTGCGGTGAGCAGTTTCCCGGGGCTGGGTATCCCACAATTCCTGCGTCGGATGTCCGCTGGTAACCTGAACAAATAACCATGCAGCAAGAGCCCCAGTTTCTGTCCTTCAAGGGACTCAAGCAATACCGTCCGGATTCCGGATGGGCTGACGTCGATGCCATGCTTCGCTCGACGCCTGGCGCAATCCAACCCAAGACC
>VEQC01000203.1 GCA_018883455.1 Limnohabitans sp.
CATCGAGGTGGCCGTCTTGACCAATTTCACCCAAGATCATTTGGACTACCACGGCACCATGGCCGCCTATTGGGACGCCAAACAAGCCCTGTTCGATTGGCCAGGACTGCGCGCGGCGGTGGTGAACCTGGATGACCCACAGGGCCAAGTGCTCTGGCGAGACTTGGCCAACCGCCCCGCACTCGCGCTCTGGACTTATGGGGCACCCGAACGCGGCGTGGGCGAGCAACACCTCAGCGCGCAAGGGATTACCGCCGCGCCGGAGGGTATGCGTTTTGAAGTGTGTGCAGGCGCGCAGCGCTGGCCTTTCCCTTGGCCTGTGGTGGGGCGCTACAACATCGACAACTTGCTTGGGGTGTTGGCCACATTGTGCGCGCTGGGATTTGAATTGGCCGATGCCGTCAAGGCATGCGCCGCCCTCCCGCCGGTGCCTGGGCGCATGCAAGGAGTGGGGGGCGTGCATCAACCCCGCGTGGTGGTGGATTACGCCCACACGCCCGATGCGGTGGCACAAGCGCTCCAAGCCCTGCGTCCCCTGGCGCAGGCGCGTCAAGGCCAATTGATGGTGGTGTTGGGCTGCGGAGGAGACCGAGACCGCAGCAAGCGTCCCGCCATGGCCGCGGCCGCGCAAGCCCATGCCGATGGGGTGTGGTTGACTTCCGACAACCCCCGCAGCGAAGATCCGTTGACGATCTTGGAGGACATGCAGCAAGGCTTGCGTGACCCCGCGACGGTGAGCGTGATCGTCTCGCGCGCGCAAGCCATCACCCAAGCCGTCACCCAGGCGCAGGCCCAGGATGTGATCCTCATCGCCGGCAAGGGTCATGAGGATTACCAGGAAATCCAAGGCGTACGCGAGCCCTTCAGCGATCTGGGCGTGGCCCAGGCCGCCTTGCAACTCCGGAGGGCGCATGGCTGAGATGCAATGGCGCTTGGCGGACATGGCGGCGGCACTGCCGGGCGCACGCTTGGTGGGCGATGGCGCGCAGAGCGTCGCACGCATCCATACCGATAGCCGCAGCCTGCAAGCCGGCGATTTGTTCCTCGCCCTGCGCGGCGAAAAATTCGATGCCCATGCATTTCTCCCCGAGGCGGCCCGCTTGGGGGCGGTGGCCGGCGTTGCCGAGCATGGACTCGCCGCCGCGGGCTTGTCGGGCTGGGAAGTGGCCGACACGCGGGAGGCGCTGGGCGCCTTGGCGCAGCACTGGCGTGGGCGCTACACCTTACCGCTGATCGCGGTCACCGGCAGCAACGGCAAGACCACCGTGACCCAAATGATCGCCCAGATCTTGCGCACCGCCGCAGGCGAGGCCGCTTTGGCCACCCAAGGCAACCTCAACAACGAAATCGGGGTGCCGCAGACCCTGCTGCGCTTGCGCCCCACGCACCGCTTGGCTGTGGTGGAGTTGGGCATGAACCATCCCAGTGAGATCACGCGCTTGGCGCGCTGGTGCCAACCCTCCGTTGCCTTGGTCAACAACGCGCAACGCGAGCATCAGGAATTCATGGCCAGCGTCGAGGCGGTGGCTGATGAAAACGCGAGCGTATTCGATCACTTGTCAGCCGATGGCGTGGCCGTGTTTCCCCATGCGGATGCCTTTGCCTCGCGCTGGCGCGAACGTGCCAAAGGCCGTCGCGTCATGACCTTTGACCTCGATGCGCACAGCCAAGCCTCGGTGCGCTTGTTACAAGCCCAGTGGCAAGTGGACCATTGGCAGCTGCGCATGGCCACGCCTCAAGGCGAGGCCGAATTGAGCTTGTGGATTGCCGGACGCCACAATCTGGCCAACGCCTTGGCTGCCACCACCTGCGCACTCGCCGCCGGCGTGGACCTTCAGACCATTGTGGCCGGGCTCTCTGCCTTCCAAGCGGTGCAAGGGCGCTCGCGTGCGTGCGCGATGGCGCGCGCCAACGGCGACCCCTGGACGCTGATTGACGACACCTACAACGCCAACCCGGATTCGGTGCTGGCCGCCATCGATGTGCTGGCCAGTCTGCCTGCCCCCCGTGCGCTGGTGCTCGGCGACATGGGCGAGGTAGGCCATCAAGGTCCGGCCTTTCACGCCGAGGTGGGCGCCTATGCGCGTCGCCAAGGCATTGAGGTGTTGTTGGCCTTGGGTGAACTCAGTGCCCATGCGGTGCAAGCTTTTGGCGCAGGGGGGCGGCATTTCGCGACTTGGGATGCACTGCAAGGGGCACTTGCAGGCGCCCTCGGTGGCGCGGCCAGCGTTCTCGTCAAAGGCTCTCGTTTCATGCGCATGGAGCGCGTGGTGCAAGCGCTGCAATCCTCTGCACCGGACAGCCGGCACGGCGCACCTCACCAGGAGTCTCAACCATGCTCATGAGCTTGGCCCAATGGCTGCAAGGCCTCTCACCGGAATTTGGCTTCTTCCGGGTCTTTCAGTACATCACGTTTCGGGCGGTGATGGCGGCGCTCACCGCCTTGCTCATTGGCTTGGTGGCGGGGCCCGCCGTGATTCGCCGCCTCACGGCGCTCAAGATCGGCCAGCCCATCCGGGCTTACGCCATGCAGACCCACCTGATCAAGAGTGGCACGCCCACCATGGGTGGGGTGTTGATTCTCATCGGCATTGCGGTGGCCACACTGCTGTGGGCCGATTTGTCCAACCGCTTTGTTTGGATCGTGTTGCTCGTGACGCTGGGGTTTGGCGCCATTGGCTGGGTAGACGACTGGCGCAAGGTGGTGCGCAAAGACCCCGAGGGCATGCGCTCGCGGGAGAAATACCTGTGGCAGTCGCTCATTGGCGGGGTTGCTGCGGTTTACTTGGTCTTTAGCATTTCCGAGAGCAACAACATGCGCGTGCTCGAACTCTTCATGACCTGGGTTGCCTCTGGGTTTGATGTGGATTTGCCGCCCAAGGCCGACCTTTTATTGCCCTTCTTCAAGGAAGTGAGCTACCCCCTGGGGGTGTTTGGCTTCGTCATCCTGACTTATCTGGTGATCGTCGGCTCGAGCAACGCCGTCAACCTCACCGACGGGTTAGATGGCTTGGCCATCATGCCGGTGGTGATGGTGGGCTCTGCCTTGGGTGTGTTCGCGTATGTCACGGGTAGCTCGATCTACTCCAAATACCTGCTCTTTCCGTATATCCCTGGCTCGGGTGAGCTCATGATCTTCTGCGGTGCCATGGCGGGAGCGGGATTGGCCTTTCTGTGGTTCAACACCCACCCCGCCCAGGTCTTCATGGGCGACGTGGGGGCGTTGGCGCTCGGCGGGGCCTTGGGCACCATCGCGGTCATCGTGCGCCAAGAAATTGTGTTGGCCATCATGGGCGGCGTGTTTGTGGCCGAGGCGCTCTCGGTCATGTTGCAAGTGGTGTATTTCAAATACACCAAGCGCAAGTACGGCGAGGGGCGGCGCATTTTGCGCATGGCCCCTTTGCATCACCACTTTGAAAAAGGCGGCTGGACCGAGACCCAGGTCGTGGTGCGCTTTTGGATCATCACCATGCTCTTGTGCCTGGTGGGACTCTCGACCTTGAAACTGCGCTGAGGAGAAGATGCAAAGCTTGCAAGACCAATCGGTGTTGATTCTGGGCCTGGGGGATTCAGGCCTGGCCATGGCACGCTGGTGCACCCGCGCGGGCGCGCAAGTCACCGTGCTCGACACCCGCGAGGCCCCACCTCAGTTGGCCCAATTGCAAGCCGATTGCCCCCAAGCCCAATTCCATCACGGTGAATTCACCGCGCAATGGGTGCAAGGCCAAGCCGTGCGAGCAGTCTTCAAGAGTCCTGGTCTGAGTCCGCAAGACGTGGCGCCGCTGTGGGACGCCGCGCGTGCCGCCGGCCTTTGGGTGGGCACCGAGTTGACGCTCTTCGCCCACGCCCTGCAATCCCTCGCCCAAACCCAAAGCTACCAGCCCCAAGTGTTGGGCATCACGGGCACCAACGGCAAAACCACCGTCACGGCCCTCACCGCCCAATTGCTCGAACGCGCAGACAAGACGGTCGGCCTCGCGGGCAATATCGGCCCCACCTTGCTCGACACCCTCACACAGGCCTTGGCATCGGCGCAGTTGCCAGCCGTCTGGGTTTTGGAGCTCTCGAGCTTCCAGTTGGAGGGGGTGAGCGAGTTTGAACCCACCGCCGCCACCGTGCTCAACCTCACACAAGACCACTTGGACTGGCACGGCGACATGCAGGCGTACGCAAAAGCCAAACAGCATATCTTTGGGCAACAAGCCCTGATGGTGCTCAACCGGGACGATCCCGCCGTGATGGCCATGCTGCCCGAGCCCATCCGCGCCAAGCTGCAAAAGCCGCAGTGGCGCACCTACCTCACGTTTGGCAGCGACGTCCCCACCCGGCCCGGTGACTACGGGCTCGAGACCGTCAATGGCATGACTTGGCTGGTGCGGGCCTTGCCTGCGGATGAAACGCGCCGCCGCCGCGACGAAGAGGAAGAAATCCATCTCCAGCGTCTGATGCCAGCCGATGC
>VEQC01000026.1 GCA_018883455.1 Limnohabitans sp.
TGCTGCCGTGGACGCTGCGGTAGAAGCCACCCAAGCGCAACTCGGCCCCATTGATGTGCTGGTCAACAACGCGGGCTGGGACATCTTCAAACCGTTTACCAAAACCACGCCCGATGAGTGGCAAAAGCTCATCGCGATCAACCTCACAGGCGCCTTGCACATGCACCATGCGGTGTTGCCGGGCATGGTGGCGCGCAATTACGGGCGCATTGTGAACATTGCCTCAGACGCTGCGCGCGGCGGCTCCTCCGGCGAGGCGGTGTACGCCGCCTGCAAGGGCGGTTTGGTGGCCTTGTCCAAAACGCTCGCGCGTGAGCACGCGCGCCATCAGATCACGGTCAATGTGGTGTGTCCCGGCCCGACCGAGACGGCTTTGTTCCAAGGCTTTTTGGAGGGCGCGGGCAATCCTGAAAAGTTGGTCGATGCTTTCCGCAAGGCCATCCCCCTGGGGCGTCTGGGGCAGCCCGATGACTTGACGGGCGCCATTCGTTTTCTCGCCAGCGACGACGCGGCCTTCATCACCGGTCAGGTGTTGAGCGTCTCGGGTGGTTTGACCATGCACGGCTGACGTGCGCTTATCAGGAGCAGAACATGCAATTTGAAGACATCCTCTATGAAGTTCGCAACGGTGTGGCTTGGATCACGATCAACCGTCCCGACAAAATGAATGCCTTTCGCGGCACCACCTGTGACGAGCTCATCAAGGCTCTGTACAAGGCTGGCTATGACAAAGCGGTTGGCGCCATCGTGCTCGCGGGGGCGGGTGACCGAGCCTTTTGCACCGGCGGTGATCAATCCGCCCACGATGGCAATTACGATGGCCGCGGCACCATTGGCTTGCCCATGGAGGAGCTGCACACCGCCATTCGCGATGTGCCCAAGCCCGTGATCGCGCGCGTGCAAGGCTATGCGATTGGTGGCGGCAATGTGCTCGCCACGATTTGCGACCTCACCATTTGCTCGGAGAAAGCGGTCTTTGGCCAAGTCGGCCCCAAGATGGGCTCGGTGGACCCGGGCTATGGCACGGCCTTTTTGGCGCGCGTGGTTGGCGAGAAGAAAGCCCGCGAGATTTGGTACATGTGCCGCCGCTACAGCGGCGCGGAAGCCGTGGCCATGGGGCTGGCCAACAAGTGCGTGCCGCACGAGCAGCTCGATGCGGAAGTCCAGGCGTGGGGGGAGGAGCTCTGCGAGCGCAGCCCCACGGCCTTGGCCATCGCCAAGCGCAGCTTCAACATGGACACGGCGCACCAAGCGGGCATTGCGGGCATGGGCATGTATGCGCTCAAGTTGTATTACGATACGGAGGAGTCCCGCGAAGGGGTCAAGGCCTTGCAGGAAAAACGCAAGCCCGACTTTCGCAAATACGCCAAATAAACCCGAATACGGAGTGCATGACAAGTCCTGCTCCCGACATGCCAGAGGCCGTCTGGTGGCCAAGCCCCGAGACCCTGGCCAATGCCAACTTGACGCAGTTCATGCGCGCCGTGGGGGTGAGCGACTTCGCCGCGCTCAACGCCTGGGCCGATCAAGACCCGGCGGCGTTTCATGACGCGCTCATTCGCTATATCGACTACCGGTTTGAGAAGCCCTACACCCAGGTTCTGGACCTGAGTGAGGGCAAGCCTTTTGCGCGCTGGTGCGTGGGGGGCACCACGAATGTGGTGCTCAACGCGCTCGATCGCTGGCGCGGTACGCCACGCGAGCAGCACACCGCCTTGGTGTGGGAGGGTGAGCAGGGCGAGCAATTGCAATGGCGCTTTGCCGATTTGGATCGGGAAACCTGCGCCCTGGCCTGGGGCCTGCGCCAACTGGGCTTGGGGGAGGGCGATGCCGTGGGCATGTACCTGCCCAACCTGCCGCATGCCGTGGCCGCCATGCTGGCGGTGGCCAAGATTGGCGGCATCGTGGTGCCCTTGTTCTCCGGCTTCGGTGCCGATGCCATCACGCAGCGCCTCAATGACGCCCAAGCCAAAGCCTTGATCACCGTGGATGGGTCGTGGCGACGCGGCAAGGTGGTGGGGGCCAAATCGGTGGCGGATGCGGCCTTGCCCCATTGCCCAAGCGTGGCCCACGTGGTGGTGGTGCGCAACCAAGCCGCGCCCCACGAATGGGTACCCGAGCGCGACCATTGGTGGGACGAACTGGTGGCGGGCGCACCGAGCGATTACACCCAAGTGCCCACGCTGGCGGTTGATGCCGATGCGCCATTTCTGTTGGTCTACACCTCGGGCACCACCGGCAAGCCCAAGGGGGTGGTGCACTCGCATTGCGGATTCCCCATCAAGACCGCCCTTGATTTGGCCATTTGCATGGATTTGCGCCCGAGTGACCGATTCCTCTGGATGTCGGACATGGGCTGGTTGGTGGGGCCCATTCTGGTGTTTGGGGGTTTGCTCACGGGGGCCACAGTGGTCTTGGCCGAGGGCGCGCCCAATTACCCGCAGCCCGATCGACTCTGGCAACTCGTGGCCCGACACCGGGTGAGTTACTTGGGGCTCGCCCCGACCACCGCGCGCATGTCGATGACGCTCGACCCCGTGGCGTTTGACGCCTTGGACTTGAGCGCCCTGCGCATTTTTGTCTCCACCGGTGAGCCCTGGACGCCCGAGGCCTGGTCATGGACCTTTGAGCGCGCCGGACGTCGCCGCGTGCCTTTACTGAATTACTCGGGCGGCACCGAGATGGGCGGCATTCTCACGGGTACGGTCATTCACCCGCTCAAGCCGTGTGCGTTTGCCGGGCCGGTGCCGGGGACAGGCGCCGATGTGGTGGATGACCAAGGACGCAGCGTGCCCCCGGGGGTCACGGGCGAGCTGATCATGCGCACGCCGAGCATTGGCCTCACGCGGGGGCTTTGGCATGACCGCGCGCGGTATCTGGAGAACTACTGGTCGCGTCTGCCCGAGGTGTGGCTCCACGGGGACTTCGCCAGCCGCGATGCCGATGGCATGTGGTACGTGCACGGCCGCTCCGACGACACGCTCAAAATCGCGGGCAAGCGCACTGGCCCTGCCGAAATCGAGGCCCTGCTCATGGCCACGGGTTTGTTACAAGACGTCGCGGCCATTGGCATTCCGGACCCAGTGAAGGGAACTGCGCTCGTGTGCTTGGGCATCGCGCGCGCGTCGGTCGAACCCAGCGCCGAAGCACGCGCCACGCTCTCGCAAGCCGTCATTCAGGGCTTGGGTGCGGCCTTCAAACCGCAACACATTGTGTTTGTCCAAGACTTACCACGCACCCGCAACATGAAGGTCATGCGTCGCGTGGCGCGAGCGGTGTGGCTGGGTCAATCCCCAGGCGATTTGAGCACCCTCGTCAATCCCGAATCCTTGCAGGCCTTGGCCGCCGCCGCGCGCGCGCAGGCCTGAGCGCCGGCGCATCTCACCCAACCGCTTCGCGAGGGCCGCCCCGCGCGCAGGCCTGAATGCGGTCTCGGGCGTACGTCGCCTTCCAAAGACATTCATTTCCGGAAATCGACTGGTCTAGGGTTTGTCCCGAGCTTTCATTCTCGAAAATAGACTTGCGAAAACGAAAGCCGCTTATTACATTGAAGGCCATTGCACCAACAAAAGGGGAAGTCAATGACCGGCGTGGATTTTTCGGTGAAGGGCATGGAGGTGCTGATCACCGGTGGTTGTGGGGGCATTGGGGGCGCATTTGCGGAGGCTTTCTTGGCGCATGGCGCGCACGTCACGGTCACGGATTTACAAGCCCCACCGGAGGCGCTTACCCAAGCGGGGGCGCGCTATGTGGCGCTCGACGTCACCAGTGATGCCGACGTGAACGCCCTGGCCGAGCGCACCGAGCGACTCGATGTGCTCATTCACTGCGCGGGCAAACTCATTCGTTGGGAAGAACACAAGCCAGAGGTGTTTCGCAACATTGTGGACATTCACCTCTTTGGCAACATCCGCTTGGCCACCGCCTTTCGCCCGCATCTGCGCAAGACGCGGGGCAGCATCATCAACATCGCGTCCATGTACAGCTATTTTGGCGCGCCGCAAATTCCGGCCTATGCCGCCGCCAAAACGGGAGTCGTGGGCCTGACCCGCTCGCTGGCGTTGGCGTATGTGGAAGATGGCATTCGCGTCAACGCCATCGCACCGGGCTGGATCGAGACCAACATCAGCCGGGGCGGACGCGAAGACCCTGTCTTCAACGAGAAGCTCATGCTTCGCCTGCCCAATAAACGCTGGGCCAAACCCCAGGAGCTCGCGGGTACCGCGCTGTTTCTGGCGTCGCCGGCCTCAGCCCTGATTACCGGCGTGACGATTCCCGTCGATGGTGGCTACACCGCCGCCTAGACCTGTGTAAAGACCTGTTCATTCACCCCAACCCAAGGAGACAGCGATGCGAAAAACCCTCAAGCGCGTAGCGGCCGCAGTGGCCGTGGTCTGTTGCGCGATGCCTGCGATGGCGCAGTCCTTCAACTGGAAGAAGCACGATGGCCAAACCATCAACCTGCTGCTCAACAACCACCCTTGGTCGCAAGCCATCAAGGAGATGTCGGGCGAATTCACCGACAAAACCGGCATCAAGCTGCGCGTGGAAATTTTCAACGAAGAACAGTTCCGCGCCCGTTTGAACACGGTCTTGCAAGCCAAGTCCAACGATGTGGACATTTACATGTCGCTCAAATTCCGTGAGGGCACGATGTACGAGAAGGCTGGCTGGTATGCCGATCTCACGCCCCTCTTGAACAACCCGACGGCCACCTCGCCAGATTTCCGCTTCACCGATTTCGGGGAGGGCTTGCGCAATGCCGAGACCATCAACGGCAAGCTCGTGGGTCTGCCCATCAACCTCGAAGGGCCGCTCTTCTACTGGAACAAAGACATCTTCGCGCGCTGCAATGTGGCCGAGCCCATGTTCCTGGAAGATTTGCCCGACACCGCCGCCAAGCTCAAGGCTTGCCAAGCCAAGGGCGACGCCACGGTGTGGGCCGCGCGCGGCATTCGCGGCGCCATTGCCTACGCGGTCTCGGGTTTCATCTACAACAGCGGGGGCGATTTCGCGGGCCCCAATGGCAAACCCAACCTGTGTGCGCCCAACAGCATCAAGGGCGCGGAAATGTATGCCAACCTGCTCAAGGACTACGGCCCTCCAGGCGCGGCCAACCACACCTTCACCCAAGTGATCGAAATGCTGGGCCAGGGCAAGTTGGCCATGACCCACGAGTCCTCCAATGAGTTCGCCAACATCATGAAGTTCCCGGGGCGCGAGAAGGACATCGGCGTCAAAGTGTTGCCCAAGGGCAAGGCCACCGGCATCTCCAAGCCCATCGTGTTTGGATGGGGGGTTTCGGTCTCCAACTACTCGACCAAGAAAGAGCCTTCGTGGTACTTCCTGCAGTGGGCGACCAGCGCCGAGATGCAAGCCCGCTTGGTCCGTCGGGGTGTGGCACCTCCACGCTCCTCGGTCTTCAATGGTCCTGACTTCAAGTCTTGGACGGCGGAGTTGCCCATCCGCCAAGCTTGGGCCAACTCCCTGATCGAGATCAGCAAGACGGGTACGGCTATTTCTTATCCGCCAACCGAGCGCGTGGTCGAAGCCCGTGAAATGCTCGGCGGGGCGGTGCAGAAGATCTTCCTCGGCCAAGCCAACGCCAAGGATGCGATGTGCCAGCTCGACGCTGACCTCGCCAAGCTGCAGTAAGCCCAAGGCACGACCATGAGCGCCCAGCGAGCCGCCTCCCTTCAAGCCCTGATGTGGCCGGCGGTGCTGTTTGTGTTTCTCATGGTCGTGTTTCCATTTGGTTTTGCCTTTTGGTTGAGCCTGCACGATTACAAAATTGGCCAAACCATTCGCTTCACGGGGCTGGAGAACTTCCTGCTCATTTGGCGTGACGAGCTGTTCTGGAATGGCTTTCGCCTGACCTTGCAGCTCTACGGCTTATCGCTGGTCTTGCAATTGGTGTTGGGGGTCGCGCTGGGTTTGCTGCTCAACCGCATCCAGCGCATGCGCAGTTTGGTGCGCACCCTGATGGTGTCTCCCTTCATGCTCCCGCCGGTGGTCATTGGCATGATGGCGATCGTGATTCTCGACCCTGGCATGGGGGTGGTGAACCACTTGCTCAAGTCAGCCCATTTGCCCACCAGTTTGTTTCTGGCGTCTACCGAAGGGGTGATTTACACCATTGTGCTCATCGACACCTGGCAGTGGACGCCCTTTGTGGCGCTCATCGTGCTCGGGGGCTTGCAGGCCTTGCCCCAGCGCATTTATGAGGCGGCGGCCATTGACGGTGCGCGCGGTTGGCGCGAGTTGGTCTACATCACCTTGCCCATGCTCGGGCCCACCATCTTGACGGCGGCGGTGTTGCGCAGCGTGGATTTGCTGCGCTTCTTTGATGTCATCTACATCACCACCCAAGGCGGGCCGGGGTACGCCTCCACCACGCTCAACATCTATGCCTACAAGAAGGCGTTTGACTTTGCCGATGTCGGCTACGCCTCGGCGCTGATGATCACGCTCAGCACGATTGTTTTTGCCGCTGTGCTGGTGTTCTCGCAATTTCGCAAAAAGGTGAGTTGGTGAAACAACGACTTTGGTCCTTCATGATGGGGCTGCAGGTGGCTGTGCTCTGCGTGGTGTTGTTCGCGCCCATTGCCTGGATGGTCATGGCCAGCCTCAAGCCCAGTACCGAGATCACCCGGTTTCCGCCCGAGTTGTTTTTCAGCCCCACGCTGGAGAACTACCGCCAACTGTTTGGCCGCACCGATTTTCTGGAAAACACCCTCAACAGTTTTTATGTGACCCTGGGCTCAACGGCGCTGGGGCTGCTCTTGGCCGTTCCAGCGGCGTATGCGATTTCTTGGCATCGGTTGGTTTGGCCCGCGACCCTGACCTTGTTCGCCCGCATGGCGCCGGGCACGCTCTTTTTGCTGCCTTGGTTTCTGATGTTCTCCCAAGTCGGGCTCTCGGGCACCCATGCCGCGCTCATCATCACCCACACCGTCATCACGGTGCCCATCATTTTGTGGACCCTCTTGCCGCACTTTGATGGTTTGCCCCGAGAACTCACCGAAAGCGCGCAAATCGACGGCTGTGGGGCTTGGCGCATTCTCTTTTGGATTGTGCTGCCGGTGGTCATGCCGGGCCTGGTGGTGGCCACGATTCTGGCGTTCATTTTTTCTTGGAATTACTTTTTGTTCGCGCTCGCGCTCTCGGGTATCAGCTCCAAGACGGCCATCGTGGCTTCGTTCAATTTCATTGGCGAAGGGGTGACGAACTGGGGCGCCTTGATGGCGGCCGCCACGGTCATTGCCCTGCCGCCCATTCTGCTAACCCTCTTGATTCAGCGCAAACTGGTCGCCGGACTGGCCGTGGGCGCGGTGAAAGGTTGAGGCCATGATGCAATACGCGGTGTTTGAAGGGCAGGGGGGGATTCGGATTGCCCAAGGCGAGCGCCCACAGCCCAAGGCGGGCGAAGTGCTGCTGCAAGTGGGAGCCTGCTCCCTGTGCGGCAGTGATTTACGCCCCTGGCGGCAAGGCTGGTCTTTCACGCCGGGGCACGAGATCGTGGGGCGTGTGGTGCAACCCGAACATGCCCTCCATGGACGGCGCTGCCTGGTCTACATTCCCCAATGGTGCGGACAGTGCCCAAGCTGTGTGGGGGGCTATCCGCAGTTGTGTGAGGCCTTACCGGATTTGGTCGGTTGGCAGCGCCACGGGGGGTACGCCGAGTGGGTGTGCGTGCCCGAGCAGTGCCTCATTCCGGTGCCGGATGACATTCCCACCCACCTCGCGCCGCTCTTGCTCGATACCTTGGGGACTGCGGGCCACGGCGTTCGCCTGAGCCAGCGGGTCTTGCCCCAGCCCACGCGGGTGTTGGTGCTCGGGGCCGGGCCCATTGGTTTGGGCGCATTGCTCGTGCTGCGCCAGATGGGCTACGGACCGCTCGAGATTTTTGACCCCAACCCCACGCGGCGCGCCTTTGCCAGCAGTTTGGGGGCCAAGGCGTTGGACGAAATCGACCCGCACGAGCGCTATCCGTTGGTGCTCGAGTGCAGTGGCAAAGATGCGGCGCGCCAACAGGCCTTGGAGTCGGTGCAGCCGCTGGGCGCGGTGGTGCAGTTGGGTGAGGCCGATGCCTGGCAAATTCAGGAGAGCAAGCCCATTCGCCGCAAAGACTTTTTCTACATTCGCTCGTTTTACTTTCCGCTGCAGGAGTTCGAGGCCAACTTGGCCATCCTGCGCGCCGAGCGGGCGGCGTGCGAGCGCTTGGTCGACGCCCAAGTCGCCTTGGACGGCTTGGCCACATTGTTTGGCGAGTTCGCGCGGGGTGAGCGCATCAAGCCGCAACTTTTTCTCCAGGAGTGAGTGTTTATGAGCGGCGTTTCCATCCAGCGCGTGCGCAAGCGGTACGGCGACACCGAGGTGATCCCCGAGTTGAGCGTGGACATTCACGAGGGGGAGTTTTTGGTCTTTGTGGGTCCCTCGGGCTGTGGCAAGTCCACCCTGTTGCGCATGGTGGCCGGGCTTGAGGGGTTTGAGGCGGGTGACATACACATTGGGGGGGTGCGCGTCAACACCATGCACCCGAGTGAGCGCGACATCGCCATGGTGTTTCAGGACTACGCGCTCTACCCCCACATGACGGTGCGCCAGAACATGGGCTTTGGGTTGCGCATGCGCGGCACGCCGGCCGATGAGATCGCCAAGCGGATTCAAGACGCCGCCGAGATTTTGCAAATTGCCCACCTGCTCGAACGCCGACCGCGCGCGCTCTCGGGCGGTCAGCGCCAACGGGTGGCCATGGGGCGGGCCATCGTGCGCAAGCCCCAGGTGTTTCTGTTTGACGAGCCGCTCTCCAACTTGGATGCCAAACTGCGCGTGGACATGCGCTCAGAGATCAAAGCCCTGCACCAGCGCCTGCGCACCACCTCCATTTACGTCACCCACGATCAAGTGGAGGCCATGACCATGGCCGACCGCATCGTCGTCATGAACAAGGGGCGCATTGAGCAAGTGGGAACGCCACTCGCGCTCTACCACCAACCGGCCACGGCGTTTGTAGCGGGATTTCTGGGCTCGCCCCCCATGAACATGTTGGAGGCCACGTGCAACCAGGGGGTGTTGCAACTCCCCGAAGGCCAGGCGTTGGCCGGCACGGCGCAGGGCTCGGGCCCGTGCATGCTCGGCGTGCGTCCGGAGGCATTGCGCTTGCACCAAGCGCTGGCCACCGAGGGCTTGCCGGGAGAAATTCAGTTGGTCGAACCCTTGGGCGCCGAGACCTTGCTGAGCGTGCGCGTAGCCGGACGGCGTTGGATGGCGCGTGTGCCCGGGGAGACCGAGTGGCGCCCAGGGCAGTCTTGCCGAGTGAGTTGGCCGGCAGATCAGCAGCACCTGTTTGACGCGACGACCGGAGTGCGCTGGTCATGACGCGTGTGGTTTGCTTGGGCATTGCGGTCAAGGACTTGGTCTTTGAGGTCGATCAGTTGCCGCGCGAACCCCAGAAGGTGACCGCACGGCGCTTGCGCGTGGTCCACGGTGGCATGGCGGCTACCGCTTCGGCCAGCATTGCCCGGTTGGGGGGGCAGGCCGAGTACTGGGGTCGGGTGGGCGACGATGCCGATGGTCTGGAGCTCATCCGGGGCCTGGAGCAGGCTGGCGTTCACCCCGAAGTGCGTCGTGTGCCCGGTGGGGCCACACCGGTGGCCGCGATTTGGGTGGACCCGGCGGGCGAGCGCATGCTGGCCGTGGTGGCTGGGGGGTTGGATGAAGACGCGTCTTGGCTTCCCATGGCCAGGCTCGATGACACGCAGGCCGTGCATGTGGACTTTCGCTGGGTGGCAGGGGCTGAGCGCTTGCTCTTGGGGGCCCGCGAGCGCAGCTTGCCACGGGTGCTCGATGCCGATGCAGGCAGTGCCCAAGCGCTGCAAACCTTGTTGCCCTTGGCTGACCATGTGATTTTTTCCGAGCGGGGCTTGCGCAGTTGGCGCCCGGAGCGCGATTTGCGCGCGGCGCTGATGGCCGCCGCGGCGGAGCACCCGGGTATCGTGGCGGTCACGCGCGGCGAGTTGGGCAGCTGGTTTGTCGTCAACGGTCAGTGGCACGAAATTCCCACCCCGCAAGTCGAGGCGGTGGACACCAACGGCGCCGGTGACGTGTTTCACGGTGCTTATGCCTTGGCCCTGGGGCAGGGCGCGGACTGGATGGAGGCCGCGCGCTATGGCAGCGCGGCCGCGGCAGCGAAATGTCAGCTCGGCACCGGCTGGGCATGTCTGCCCACTCACGAACAAGCCATGGCTCTTAGGAAAGGAAATGCCCATGCAACACCTTCAACCCGGTAAATGGTGGGGGATGCGCCGTCTGGCCGATGCAGGCGGGCGCTGGAAGATGATCGCCATTGACCAGCGCACCCCGCTCATGCAACCCATCGCCGAGCGCAGGGGTGTGGCCGAAGCGCCGTATGAAGACGTGGCGCGGGTCAAAGCGGCTGTGACGCGCCACCTCGCACCCAATGCGTCGGCCATGCTGCTCGACCCCAATTACGCCTATCCCGCCTGCATTGGGGTCATGCCGCCCTCGGTGGGGCTATGCCTCTCGCTGGAGCACCATGTGACGCAAAACAGCCCACAAGGGCGGCGCACCGAATGCATTCCGCACTGGTCGGTGGAGAAGATTCGCCGCATTGGGGGCGATGCGGTGAAGTTTCTCGCCTGGTATCGACCCGATGCGGACCCCGCGGTGCGCGCGCACCAGCAAGCCGTGGTGCGGCAGGTGGGTGAGGCATGCCGTCAACACGACATCGTGCTGCTGCTCGAACTGCTGATCTACCCTTTGCCCGGCGAAGACCCGGCCTACGTGCAGCAAAACCGCGCGCGCTTGGTGCTCGACTCCGTGCGCGATTTCGCCTCGCCTGAATTTGGCGTGGACATCTACAAACTCGAACCCCCCGCCGCGCACACCGGCGTGCCAGACCCCCATGGCCCGCAAGCTGCGGCGGTGCAAGCCTTGTTTGATGAGATGGGCGCCATCACGCCCAAGCCCTGGGTGGTGTTGTCTGCGGGCGCTGGGCCGGAAGATTTCGCGCGCACGCTCACCTATGCCTACCGCGCCCAGGCCAGTGGCTATTTGTGTGGACGCGCGATTTGGCAGTCGGCCTTTGAGCACTTCCCCGACTATGCCCAGATGGAGGCGGTGTTGGCCAAAGACGCGCGGCGCTATGTGGCCGAGCTCAACGCCTTGACCGACCAACTGGCCTTGCCCTGGCAACAGCACCCCTGCTGGCAGGGTGGGGTGGCCATGGCCGAGCAGGGCCCCGCTTTCGCGCAGGCCTACACGGAGGCGCTGGCATGACGGTGGCGGCCCGGCGCGAACGCATTGTGGAGTTGGTCCGCCAGGCCGGTTATTTGCCCATTGAGGCGCTGGTTCAGCAGTGTCGGGTCACGCCCCAGACGATTCGGGTGGACCTCAACGCGCTGGCCGAGCAAGGGGCCTTGGTGCGCCACCATGGCGGTGCGGCCATGCCCTCGAGCGTGACCAACACCGATTACGAAACCCGACGGGGTGAGCACTCCGACGCCAAAGCCAAACTCGCGCAAGCGGTGCAGGCCTTGGTGCCGGATCGCAGCTCGGTGTTTTTGTCATTGGGAACCACCATGTTGGCCGTGGCCCGCGCGTTGCGCCAACGCAAAGGGCTCAAAATCATCACCCACCACTTGGAGGCGGCGCAATTGCTCGCCCGCCAACCCGACTTTGAGGTGGTGGTCTTGGGGGGGCACTTGGATGCGCGCAACTTTGGCATCACGGGGCCGCAGACCCAAGCCATGCTCGCGCAGTACCGCCCCGATTTTTGCCTCTTCAGCGCGGGTGCACTCGACGCGCAGGGACAGGTGCTGGAATACCACGAGTCCGAAGCCGCCTTGGTCCAACTCGCGCTGGCGCGCGCGCGCAACCGCATCCTGGTCGTGGACCACAGCAAGCTCACGCGCAGCGCGGCGGTGCTGCTCACCACCGTGGACTCGCTCGACGCGGTCGTGAGTGACAGTGCGCCACCGCCGGCCCTCAAGCGCATTCTGCGGGAGCACGGCGTGCGCTGGATGCGCCACACTTAGGGCGAGGAGCGCATCGCCTCGAGCAAGCCGCGCGCGACCCAGCGTCCCCCATAGGCGGACACATGATCGGTGAAGTCATAGAGGTAGACGCCATCGCGCGTCATGTCGCAGCGCGTGCCGCTGCACAGCAGCGGGGTGGAATCGAAAATCCGCAATTGCCGCCCCTGCGGGTCGAGTGTGCGTTGGGCATGGTCGAGGAGTTCGCGATAAACCCGGGTACGCGCCAAATGCGTCTCGAGGGAGATGCTGCAATCGGCCGGGGGTGGCGCTTTCAAGGCATCGAGCGCTGCCCAACCGGTTTGCCGCCCAAGGCAGCGCGGAGGGTGCGGGAAGGTGGGGTTGTCCACCAGAATCCACACTCGCCGGTCGGGGCGCAGGAGTTGTCGCAGACCCTCCGTGAATTCGGTCTGCACCTGTGCCAGTTGCGCAGCATCGAAGGCCTCCAGCTCGTGCAGACTGTCGTCGCGTGAGAGCCCGTAGATCGTGCGCAGCGCAACCGCGACCACCACGGTTTTCGCTTCGGGCAGGGTCTCGAGCGTTTTCAAGGCTTGCGCAAAAGCGGCTTGGTGCAGGAGGGATGTGCCGCCTGCGCGCGGAACGGGGGCGCCGTCGCGGGCGTTGCCGCCCAAGTAAATCCAGCCTTCGCGCCCATCGGTGGCGCGCATCAAACCCTCAAACAGCGCTTTGCCCTTGCTGTCGCCCATCACCACGCCGTGGAGGGTGGGGGCGAGGTTGCGCCAGCATTCAAAGCCGGCTGGGGTAGAGGGGCATTTGCGCTCGATCGTCGCTTGGGAGGGGGGTAGATCGCCGCTGCCCAGGGGGATGTTGCGTTGGAGGAACTCGCGTTGTGGCCATCCGTGCTGGCGGTAAATCCAAAGCGCGCCCCAGGCTTGGAGAACCATGACGCCCACCAATAGGCTCACCTTGAGCCGCGCAGCGCCACCGTAGCGCAGGGGCCTTTCGATCCACAGACTGGTCCACCACGCCAAGCACAGACTCGCGGCCAACAACCCCAGGCGTTGCAAGGGGGACAGGCTCGCGCCGTAGAAAAGTGTCCCCAGCGAGAGCAGGGGCCAATGCCACAAGTAGAGTGGGTAGCTGATTTGGCCGATGAAGACCAGGGGACGACGCCCCAACCAAGCCCGGACCGGATCGTCCGGGGGCGCGAGCAGGATGGCGAGGGTGGCGAGCACCGGGAGCAGGGCCCAAAAACCGGGAAAGGCGCGGGTGGGCGCGATCAGCCACAGGCAGGCGACCAAGATCACGAGCCCCACGGAGGCGGCATGGCGCGGCAGCCAGCGGCGTTGCGTGGGCACAAAATGCAGCAGGGCCCCGGCGAGCAGTTCCCAGATTCGGGTGTGGGGTGATTAATACGCACCCACCGGGTGAGTGAAGGTTTGAAGGGCACAGGCGGCAAAGGAGGCGAGCGTGAGGCCCAAGACGATCCTTTGCATTTTTGGGGGACGCTCCAGACGGGCGAGCCACCACAGCAGCAGAGGCCAGAGCAGGTAAAACTGCTCCTCAATGCTGAGCGACCACAGATGCAGCAGGGGTTTGTCTTCGCTGTCGACGTCGAAGTACCCCTTCTCCACACTCAGCGCCCAGTTGTTGAGAAACAAGGCGGCAGCAAAGGCGTGTTTGGCGAGTTGGCGCAATTCTTGTTCATGCAAAAGCACCAGGCCCACGCCGAGGGTGAAGAGCAAAACCGTGAGCAGCGCGGGAAAAATACGGCGAATGCGGCGGCTGTAAAAGTGGCCAAAGGAAAACCGCTTTTCGTCCAGCTCGCGCCAGATGATGCCGCTGATGAGGTAGCCCGAGATGACAAAGAAGATGTCCACGCCCACAAAACCGCCCGGAAACAGCGTCCCAAAATAATGGAAGGCCAAGACCCATACCACGGCAATGGCGCGCAACCCGTCGATGAACGGGATGTGTACTGAATTTGTCATCGCGGCATTATCAATGCCTCGGGGGGATGGCCTTGTCGCTAAAATTGCCCAATTTGCGCCCGAGGAACAATCGCCATGGCCAAGGCCCCCGCCGACGAAGGTGTGCGCACCATCAAGAAATACCCCAACCGCAGGCTCTACGACACCACGGCATCCTCGTATGTCACGCTCGCCGATATCAAGCAGCTTGTGATGCAGCATGCCGCTTTCGTCGTGCGCGATGCCAAGAGCGGGGAAGACCTCACGCGCAGCATCTTGTTGCAAATCATTCTGGAGGAAGAAGCGGCGGGCACGCCCTTGCTCTCCGAAGCCACGCTCGCCAACATCATTCGTTTCTACGGCCATGCCATGCAAAACCATGTGGCCGATCACCTCTCGCGCCAGGCCGAACTCTTGGCCGAGTTGCAGCAGAAATGGCGCAGCCCCACCGCCCAAGCTTGGCAAGAGATGCAAAACCAGTTTCAGAAAAATTCCGATCAAATGCTCCAAGCCATGGGATGGAAGCGACCATGAGTGAATCCGCCGCAGCGCCCAAAGTGGGCTTCGTGAGCCTGGGTTGTCCCAAGGCTTTGACCGACTCCGAGCTCATCCTCACCCAGCTCAGCGCCGAGGGGTACGCCACTAGCAAGACCTTTGCGGGCGCCGATTTGGTGATCGTCAACACCTGCGGGTTCATCGATGACGCGGTGCAAGAGAGCCTCGACACCATTGGCGAGGCGCTGGCGGAAAACGGCAAAGTGATTGTGACGGGCTGTTTGGGCGCGCGCGCGGGCGAGTCGGGTGAAAACTTGGTGCGCCAAATTCACCCCAAGGTGCTCGCTGTGACCGGGCCGCACGCCACCCAAGAGGTCATGGACGCGGTGCATGCGCACCTGCCCAAGCCCCATGACCCCTTCCTCGATTTGGTGCCGCAGGCTTTTGGTGAGGCAGGCATCAAACTCACCCCGCGTCACTATGCGTATTTGAAAATCAGCGAAGGTTGTAATCACCGCTGTACCTTTTGTATCATTCCCTCCATGCGCGGTGATTTGGTGAGCCGCCCCATTGGCGATGTCTTGAAAGAGGCGCAGGCGCTGTTTGAGGGCGGGGTCAAGGAGTTGTTGGTCATCAGCCAAGACACCTCCGCCTACGGGGTGGACGTGCAGTACCGCACCGGCTTTTGGGATGGCAAACCCATCAAGACACGCGCGCTGGAGTTGGTGGAGGCGCTGGGCACTCTGGCGCAGGCGCACGACGCCTGGGTGCGTCTGCACTATGTCTACCCCTATCCGAGCGTCGATAGCCTCTTGCCTTTGATGGCGCAAGGCCTTGTGCTGCCCTACCTGGATGTGCCTTTTCAGCACAGCCACCCGGATGTCTTGCGCCGCATGAAGCGCCCGGCGAGCGGGGAGAAAAACTTGGAACGCTTGGAGGCTTGGCGAGCCGTGTGTCCTGACTTGGTGGTGCGCTCCACTTTCATTGCCGGCTTTCCAGGCGAGACCGAGGCCGAATTCAACGATTTACTCGACTTCGTTCGGGCCGCCGAGATTGACCGCGCTGGCTGCTTTGCCTACAGCCCGGTGGACGGCGCCGCCGCCAACGCACTGCCGGGCATGCTCTCCCCGAGCGAGCGCGAAGCGCGCCGCGCGGCCTTCATGGCCGTGGCCGAAGAAGTCTCGACGCGCAAACTCGCGCGCCGCGTGGGCGACACGGTGCGGGTGTTGGTGGACAAAGCCCCTGGCAACGGCCGTCAGGGCGGCGCAGGGCGCAGCTACGCCGAGGCGCCCGAGATTGACGGTGTGGTGCACCTGCTCCCGCCCGAAAAACTCAGCAAGGTGTTGAAAACGGGCACCTTCACGCGCGCGCAGATTGTCGGCACGCAGGGGCACGATTTGGTGGCCTTGCCGGTTTGAGGGCTAAGCCGAATCGCTCCACCCGCGGTAGGCCAAGAGCCCAAGCGCCGTCATGGCCAGCGAGCCCAACAAATGCAGGGCGATGGTGGCGAGGGCCTCGGTAAAGCGCGCGCCCATGAGCATCTCCACCACTTCGCCGGAGAACGTGGAAAAAGTGGTGAGCCCGCCCAAGAATCCGGTGATGACGAGCAAGCGCCATTCCGGCGCGAGTTCCGGGCGTTGCGCAAAAAAGGCCAAGGCCCAACCAATCAAAAAGCCGCCGAGCAAATTCGCGCACAGCGTGCCCAGGGGAATGGGGGAGGGGATGGAGAGGAATGCCTGACTCAAGGCCCAACGCAAAATTGCACCAAAACTGGCGCCAATGGCGATGGCAAGAAGGGCGTTCATGGGAGAATGGGGGCATCGTGAAACGATGCTGGTGCCCAGGAAGGGACTCGAACCCCCACGATGTTACTCGCTAGTACCTGAAACTAGTGCGTCTACCAATTCCGCCACCTGGGCATTTCAGGAAAGAGGAGAATTATATCAAAAAAATTGTGACAACCAGCGGCTTGCTAGACGAGTTCGAGGGAACTGTGGTGGGCCACCGTGATGGTCATGGCTTTGTGCAGCGCGACGATGGCGCGCCTGACATTTACCTCGCGCCCAATGAAATGCGCGCGGTTTTGCACCGCGATCGGGTCAAGGCCCGCGTCTTGCGCTACGACCGCAAAGGCCGACCCGAAGGGCGCGTGGTCGAGATTTTGCAGCGTCCTGCGCACCCCATCATTGGTCGTTTGCTCCAAGAGAGTGGTGTCTGGCTCGTTGCCCCGGAAGACAAGCGCTATGGGCAGGATGTGCTTATCCCCAAAGGGGCGACGGCACGCGCCAACGCCGGTCAGGTGGTGGTGGTCGAGCTCACCGAGCCCCCGAGCCTGTTTGGTCAGCCGGTGGGACGCATCAAGGAGGTTCTGGGAGAGGTAGACGACCCCGGCATGGAGATCGACATCGCGGTGCGCAAGTACGGCGTGCCGCATGAGTTCTCCGAGGCTTGTCTGGCGCTCGCGCGGGGCTTGCCCGATCAGGTTCGCCCGCAAGACCTCGCCCGACGCGTGGATTTGCGCGACATCCCGCTCGTGACGATCGACGGCGAGGACGCCCGTGATTTTGACGACGCCGTGTATTGCGAGCCCACCAAAGTGGGGCGCACCAAGGGCTGGCGTTTGTTGGTGGCGATTGCCGATGTGAGCCATTATGTGGAGACCGGATCGGCCATCGACATTGACGCCTATGACCGCGCCACCAGTGTTTATTTTCCGCGCCGCGTCATCCCCATGCTGCCGGAGAAACTCTCCAACGGCTTGTGCTCGCTCAACCCGGGCGTGGACCGCTTGTGCATGGTGGCGGACATGCTCATCAGCGCGCAGGGCGAGATTTCGGCCTACCAGTTTTACCCGGCAGTCATGCACAGCCATGCGCGCTTCACGTACACGGAAGTCGCAGCGATTTTGTCCAACACCCGCGGCCCAGAGGCGCAACGCCGCAAAGAGCGCATCGATGACTTGATTCACCTGCACGACCTCTTTCGCGCCTTGCTCAAATCGCGTCAGGCCCGCGGGGCGGTGGATTTCGAGACCACCGAGACGCAAATTTTGTGCGACGAGAACGGCCGCATCGAGCGCATCATTCCGCGCGTGCGCAACGATGCCCATCGGTTGATTGAAGAGGCCATGCTCGCGGCCAACGTGTGCGCAGCCGATTTCATTCAGCAATCGCGCCACCCCGGTCTCTTTCGGGTGCATGAGGGGCCGACCCCGGAGAAAAAAGAAATCCTGCGCAGCTACCTGCGCAGCATGGGTGTGCCGATGACGATCTCCGATGAACCCACGCCACGTGAGTTTCAGGCGATCGCGCAAGCCACCCAGGAGCGCCCTGACGCTCAGCAAATTCACAGCATGTTGTTGCGCTCCATGCAGCAAGCCATCTACACGCCCATCAACAGCGGGCACTTTGGCTTGGCGTATGAGGCCTACACCCATTTCACGAGCCCGATTCGACGCTACCCTGACTTGCTGGTGCACCGGGTGATCAAGGCCATTCTGGCGCGTGAGCGCTACCAACTCCCGGCGCTGCCCACCCCGGGGGAGGCCCATGCGCAGCTGGCCCGCCGCTTGGCCGCGCGTGCCGCCACCACCCGTGTGAGCACCAAACCGGCCAAAGGCAAGGCCAACGCCGATCAGCCCGCCTGGGAGGCTGCTGGTCTGCATTGCAGCGCCAACGAGCGTCGTGCCGATGAGGCCAGCCGCGATGTCGAAGCCTGGCTCAAGTGCAAGTACATGCGCGAGCATCTGGGCGAGGAGTTCAACGGCGTGGTGACCACGGCCACTTCCTTTGGCCTCTTTGTGACGCTCGACGCGATGTATGTCGAGGGCTTGGTGCACATCACCGAGCTTGGCGGGGAGTACTTCCGCTTTGACGAAGCGCGCCAGGAGCTGCGGGGTGAACGCACCGGCATTCGGTATGCGATTGGCACGCCCGTTCGCGTGCAGGTCAGCCGGGTGGACCTCGATGGCCGCAAGATTGATTTCCGCCTGGTGCGCTCGGAGCTCGACGCACCGGTGCGGGGTGGGCGTGGCAAGACAGCGCGCGCCGAAGACCTGGCCTTTGAGCCCTCCATGCCCAAGC